>NZ_VLTE01000080.1:0-12210 GCF_007558965.1 Bacillus sp. HY001
GAAAGAATATCACAATTGGAAATTGTGGAGCATTCTTCACAAAACTGTTTATATGAGCAATCAACAATTCGTATTTAAAATTTAAATGAGAAGGGGGGTACTGGTTTATTTCTTATAACCTCTTGCATACTACTGACTTGGATGAATGGTAGTATGCAAGGACAGATCGTTCCTAACAGGAACCTGCCGTCATTCTTTCACAATAGGTGGATGAAAAGGTCACAACACAACCCTTACGGACAGGAAAAAGGTGAGATTCCTTTTCGGTAGTTGGCATTTGACTTGGTTCGCCAACAATTTATAGATTTTTATAAGAATTTTAAACCAGGATTAAGTTGAAAAGGAAATATGTAATGTTGTTGTTTGCTATGTTACTAGCATCTTGTAGTCAAGTTGAGCAAAAAAAAGAAACAAAAAAAGTAGAAGAGACGGTGAATGAAGTGAGAGAAACAATAGGGGTAACCGTTATACAAAAAAAAGGTAAAGAGAAAAAGTTACAGGAATCAGAAGCTAAGTTAGTAATAGATATTATAGATAAAGCGGAAAAACAAGACGTAACAGGTAGTTTTGGTGAGCCGGAATATGAACTGCAAATTAGTAGAGATGGAAAAAAAGAAATCTATTATGCATGGCTAAGAGGAGAAGATAGACGAGGATGGCTACAATATAAGAACGCTATGTACATGCTAAATAAACAAGATACGGAAAAGCTGTTAGCTATATTTCCAAATGTTTCAGAACAAAAAGAAGATGAGATGCAGGCAGGTACTTTAACGGAAGTAACAAAAAAAGATTTGCAGATAACCGCGTTTCATATTAAAGCAGGTGATCAAAAAGTGAATTATACGGTACGGTATACGATTTCACAATCACTATACAACAAGTTAGAGAAGGAACAAGAATATTATTTGCAAGTCATTTTCCCAGAAAAAGTTCAAAAATTAATTGGAGCAAAAGAGAGTGAAAAAATTTTAGGAGAAAAGGTAAAGGAAGGGTATAAACAGTATGAATTGCATGCTACTGTGCAGGTAAAAGATGCTTCAGAATCACAATTAAAGGCATTAGAAACATATTATGAAAATTACGATTTGAAAATATTAAATAGTAAAAAAGAGAAAATAGGTGTTTTTCAAAATATCATTCAAATTGTTAAAGAGTATGGTGAAAAAATGAATTTACAAAGATAAAGTGAAACTTTAATTACGGGATGAATGTAAAGTCTATACGGCCTTTCCTAGGAAATGATAATAGAGAGGGGGAGTCCCCTCTCTATTACTTTGCTTTTGCAGATGGCTCATTCATTGATTTTCGTGTAATAAGAAAAGAAATCATAAGAGCGGAGAGGATGATTAAAGCAATAAATACGTGATTTGGCAACAAATCTAATAATAATACATAGCTAACGGTATAAAAAATAAGAGTTGAAGCTAAAAACGATAGAGCGCCTATTATGAGAGATTGTAAATTCATTTGTATACACCTCCTTTTATTTATATTTTTGGCTAAAAATGGATTAAATAAACATTATTTCTAACGATAGAAAAAAATATGTCATAATAGAGAAAGAACCAGCTTTAATGAATAAATATGATTCATTAATGAGAGATAAAGGAGAGGAATATGAAAAATAATAAAAAAGGATTATGGGGAATTATTGTTGCCATAGGTTTATTTTTACTTTCTAAGTTAAAGTGGGTATTTGCAATTTTTAAATTAGCAAAGTTTTCAACAGTATTTAGTATGTTTCTATCACTTGGTGCATACGCAGTTATATATGGTTGGAAATTTGGAGTAGCGCTCATTTATTTGTTGTTTATCCATGAAATGGGCCATTTATGGGCTGCGAAAAGAAAAGGTATACCAACATCACCAGCAATATTTATTCCATTTATGGGTGCTCTTATTGGGATGAAAGAGATGCCGAAAAATGCGAAAGATGAAGCTTACATCGCCTATATGGGGCCCCTTTTCGGATTGGTATCATTTTTACCTGCAATTCCACTTTATATAATAACGAAAGAGCCATTTTGGGCATTAATTATTTTGCTTGGAAGTATGATTAACTTTTTTAACTTGATCCCAGTTTCTCCATTAGATGGTGGACGAATTATCTCAGTTGTAAGTACAAAGATTTGGGGAGCAGGTCTTATTGTATTGCTCGGTTATTCCATTTACTTTAAAAGTATTTTGGGAGGATTTATTGTTATTATCGGCTGTATGGAATTATATAGAGTAATAAAGCGAGATGAGCCGATTAAGGAATTAGGATATAGAATTGATGGAATGAAAGAATATGTTGCAAGGCTTGAAGAGGAGTTAAAAGAAACGGGTGCAGTGCATCGGAATATATATATGATGCAACATGAAATAAATGTATTAAGACAAAAAGAAAGAGAGAAAGAATTAAAAACAGGAGAACTTCAAAAAATTGAAGTGTTAGAGTACCTTTTACCAAAGTTTGAGCCACTTGATTATGTTCCATATGAAGAGGAAAAAGAAACACATACAATTCATATAAGAGAAGCATTTGAAATGTCAGAAAGAAAATTACGGGAATGGAATACAGAAAAGAGTCAACAGGAAAACTATTATAAAGTGGATATGAAAACGAAATGGACGGTATTTGCTTGTTATATCGGATTAATGGCTATACTCGGTTACACAGCTTATGAAGGGTATATGGTTTTACAAGAACATTTGCCAACGAGGAATGTCTAGAAAAATATTGTCGAAATGATAGGAAGAATTTATACAGGAATTAGATTTCTACGAGAGAATGCTACAAGTATAGTACTACATTGTAATATCTCTAGTAGAGAAGGGGTTCTGTATATGAAAAAATTGTTAAGTATTTTTGGGATTATTATCGTGATGATCATTGCGAGTTATAGTCTTATGAAAGTTCTGTTACATTATGCGAATAAGCCTGCTGAGGTAAAGACGATAGCTCAAATAGAAGATGTACAAGAAGAGACAAAAGTACTGGATTTTATTCGTATGACACATGAAAGTTATAATGATTTCTTAAATTATGGTAAAGCAGAGAATTATACAGAAGGGGACTGGAACCAATTGAAACAATGGTTTCAACAACAAGAACCATCTTTAAAAAATATACATACGGAAATAAAGAATGGAAAATTAAAACGCGATGTAAATAGAAGTTATGAAATTGTAAAAAAAGGTGTGGAACTTCAAAATATTGAGTATGTAGTTTATGCACATCGTGTATACCATGACTTAGATATTATCGTAAATAAATATAGAGGTGAAACGAATATCTGGGGGTATACAGAGTTTGGAGATGGGAAAGATATAAGGGTAATTGAACAAGCGATACAGTCAAAATAATAATAAGCTAGCTAGCATTCTAGTTGGCTTATTTTCTTTTGTAAGTGCAATGTTCATATATTTTTCACAAAAACACCGTGTGAATAGTGATTAAAATCACAATATGTACTATACAATTCAGTTAAACTAAAAACAGTTAAGGAAATAGAGGAGTGGGATACAATGTTAAGTGCAAAAACAATTGAAATCGTAAAGTCAACAGTACCATTATTACAAGAAAAAGGCGTTGAAATTACAACGAGATTTTATGAAATTTTATTTTCGGAACATCCGGAGTTATTGAATATTTTCAATCATACAAATCAGAAAAAGGGAAGACAACAACAAGCGCTAGCAAATGCTGTTTATGCAGCTGCAACGTACATTGATAATTTAGAAGCTATTATTCCAGTTGTAAAACAAATTGGTCATAAGCATAGAAGTTTAGGTATTAAAGCGGAGCATTACCCGATTGTAGGTACATGTTTACTACGCGCAATTAAAGAGGTTGCAGGTGCACCTGATGAAGTTTTAAATGCATGGGGAGAAGCTTATGGTGTCATTGCTGATGCATTCATTAGCATTGAAGCAGAGATGTATGAAGACGCGGCACATAAAGAAGGTGGATGGAAAGATTTCCGTAACTTTGTAGTTGTTAAAAAAGTGAAGGAAAGCGATGTTATTACGTCATTTTATTTGAAACCTGAAGATGGAGGGAAAGTTTCTTCATTTATCCCCGGACAATATGTAACGGTTCAAATAAATATCGAAGGTGAAACATATACACATAATCGTCAATATAGCTTATCAGATGCCCCTGAAAAAGAATATTATCGTATTAGTGTAAAGAAAGAAAAAGGTGTAGATACACCGGACGGTAAAGTATCTAACTACTTACATGATCATGTAAAAGAAGGCGATATGTTACCGGTAAGTGCACCAGCAGGAGATTTCGTATTAAATATGGATTCAACTTTACCAGTTGTACTAATTAGTGGTGGAGTAGGTATTACTCCGATGATGAGTATGCTAAATACGTTAATTGAACAAGACTTAACACGTAATGTATGTTTTGTACATGCAGCGATAAATAGTAATACACATGCAATGAAAGAACACGTTGAGGCAGTAGATAATGAATATGAACAAGTTAAAGCATACACTTGCTATTCTGCACCAACTGAAAAAGATTTGGAAATGAAGAACTTTGATAAAGAAGGCTTCATTGAAGCTGAATGGTTAAAAACTATTATCCCGACAACAGAAGCAGAATTTTATTTCTGTGGTCCCGTACCATTTATGAAACATATAAATGCTGCACTAACTGATTTAGGTGTGAAACAAGAGCATATTCATTATGAATTTTTCGGTCCAGCAGCAAGCTTACAATAAGGTGGATTTGAATAAGCGAAAAACGAGGTATTATTTTACCTCGTTTTTTATTTGTTCTCGTAATAGTCGATTTACCGTTTCACGGCGTATACCAATCAGTTGGCCGATTTCAGTTTGCGTTAAGATTTCATATATAGGAATGTCACCTAAATATAGTGTGAACCATTCTTGTAAACGATGAAGACGTTCTTTCGGAGAGACGGTTGTCAATTGATCGATACGCTGCTGCATCATTCTTAATTTTGATTGTAATTGCATAGCAATATTTGCGTATGATGCGGGATTTGCCTGAAGTTGATCGTACCATTCACTACTAATGATAGGTTCAACTTCTGTTTTCATTAAAGCGATTGCTGTACCGTGATACTCCTTCGGTGAAATTAAAGAATGGTGAGGTATCGTTTCACCTGGAACAATAATGTTGAATAAAAATGGTGTTCCATCTTCTTCGATCCTTACTACTTTTAATAAGCCTGTTTTTATAAAATATAAAGGACCGTCCTCGCCTTGACGGAATAGTACATCTCCTTTGTGTAGAATCAATGTTAGCCCCCCATTTAAACATTTCTATTTCTTTTATTGTAGCGTATATGTATAAAGACAATATGCTATTTAAACAGCAATTTCATTGACGAAATGTATGCTATTACAGTAGTATACTATTTAGTGTGTAATAGTACTAGCAATGAATACGCTGTAGGGGGTTTAGTATATTGTTAGATGCGATAAAAATGACGGATATGAGAATTCCGGCGAATGCTACCATTCATGTAGAAGAGATGAAAGGTGGAGTCGTATTATCCGTTGAAGTAGATGGCCAAATTATTTATACGATGGCTTATGATGAAGAAACAGATAGTTATGCTGAATTATATGATCGAAACGATAAGAGGGCGTGCCAAGTACATGAGGATTTTATGGGATGGTCACTTCTTCATTAAAAAAGATGTCAATATGACATCTTTTTTTATTAAACCGATAGAATATACAAAGAAATGAAATATAAGGATAAAATTTGTAATAAATGATTTTGCATTGTTAGCACTTTGTAACTGCAAGTAAACTATTTTTTCGCTATCATAAAGATAACAGTCGCAGTTATAGGAGTGGTCAACTTGAAGAAAGTACATATTTCAAATTATATGCTATTATGTGTTTGTTTAATTTTATTTGTTCTCTTAGGAGGATTTTTATATTCATGTGTATAAAAAAACGTATTCTAAAAGAACACGTTATAAAAAAGAAGTAATAATTAATCTAGTCCCGAGAATAATTAATGTGATACGTAATAAATTAATTACGGCTTTACCACTTAATTTTGTATTGATATAAGCCCCGATTTTTCCGCCAATCCATGCACCAGGAATAAGAATTAATGCATAAATCCAGCTGACATTTCCAAGGGAGATGTGCGTTGCAGAACTTACAATGGCTGATAGAAATACGATAAACATCGAAGTTGCTACAGCGATATGTGCTGGGAATGCAAAAAGCAGCATCATTGCTGGAACAAGTAAGGCACCGCCACCAATTCCAAATAACCCAGATATAAAACCAACTATAAAGGCGATAAAGATAGCGAGAAGCGGTGGAAATTGATAGTGTACAGTGTTTCCTTCGTTATCTGTAAAAGAACGTTTAATTACCGTCATATTTGATAAAGAAAGAGGGTTTAATTTGTCTCGTAACATAAGAAGAATAGAGACAAAAATAAGGAAAATCCCAAAATATAAAGAAAATGTATCTTGGTTTAAAAATTTGTTTGCCCACGAGCCGATGATACCACCAGGGCCACTCCCGATAAATAAAATAAGTCCACTTTTGTAATCTACTCGTTTATGCTTCATATAAGTAAGGGTGGAAGATAGTCCTGTGAAAACGACTGTTACCATTGAAGTTCCTACTGCAAGTTGTGGTGATAGACTGTGTAATCCGATTAATAACGGAACAATAATAATTCCGCCACCAAGCCCGACTAGACTCCCGACTGTCCCGGCGATTAGCCCGATGAAAAGTAACATGATGTATTCCAAAATTGCCAACTCCTCTATATAACTTATCCACCAATTATTATACACGCTTTTTCATAAGAAAAAGGTTTGTTCACAAAAAAGTCGTCTTCCTAGAAAAATAAGGAAGACGACTTTTGATTAAAAGATCAAGTGTAATAAAGAGTAGAATAAAGCAGCTAAAGAAGCTGAAATAGGAAGTGTGATAACCCAAGTAATTAACATGCGTTTTGCAGTTCCCCATTTTACACCTTTTACACGATGAGAAGCACCAACCCCTAAAATAGAAGAAGAGATAACGTGCGTCGTACTAACTGGTAAGTGAATGAATGTTGCACCGAAAATAACAAGTGATGATGATAAATCGGCAGCTACACCATTTACAGGACGAATTTTCATAATTTGTCCACCGACAGTTTTAATAATTTTCCATCCACCGACAGAAGTACCAAGACCCATTGCAATCGCACAAGATAATTGTACCCAGAACGGGATGTCGCTAGAAGTATGATAGCTATTAGCCATAAGAGCCATCGTAATGATTCCCATTGCTTTTTGCGCATCATTTGTACCATGTGTATAAGCTTGTAATGCAGCAGTGAAAATCTGGAATATACGGAAGTTTTTGTTCGTCTTCGTTAAATTAAAGTTTTTAAAGACTACTTTAAATATACTGTATACGATATAACCAATAACAAAAGCGATAATTGGCGAAATGATTAAAGCTTCAAGAATTTTTATGAATCCTTTAAGATTTAATGAGCTAATACCGGCCGCAGCGATAGCTGCACCTGCGATTGAGCCAATGATTGCATGCGAAGAACTACTTGGAATACCGTAGTACCAAGTGATCAAATTCCATGCTATTGCCGCAAGTAAAGCAGCTAAAATTACAAGAGAACCATTTTGCAAGGCAAATGGATCAACGATATCTTTTGTAATCGTTTTTGCTACACCTGTAAATGTCATCGCACCTAAAAAATTCATAATAGCTGCCATAATAATTGCATGTCTAGGCTTTAGAGCTTTCGTTGAAACAGCCGTTGCAATAGCATTTGCTGTATCGTGAAATCCATTAATAAAGTCAAAAGCTAAAGCGCAAATGACTACTAAAACGGTCAGTAACAAGAGTGTATCCATGATCAAACTCCTTACGCGTTCTTCATAATAATTGTTTCTAATACGTTTGCAACGCTTTGGCAGCTATCCGCTACTTCTTCAAGCTCTTCGTAAATCTCTTTGTATTGAATAATTTTAATCGGATCTTTCTCACGAGAGAATAAGTGCTTAATCGCATGACGGCGAATATCATCACATTGTGATTCGTAATCCTTAATCTTAATCGCGTTCGTACGAATGTCGACTAACTTCTTTTTAGACAGTAGTTCAACAGAATTTGCAATCTCAATCGCACATTGATTAATTGCTTCAACGAATTTAATCATGTATTCATCAGCTTCTGTAATAGAATACATTTCGAATAGACCAGCACTATGATCTAATCCGTCTAATACATCATCCATACTCATTGCAAGTTGTAGGATGTCCTCACGTTCAATTGGAGTAATAAACGCTTTGTTTAGCTCCATAATGATTTCGTGAATAAATGAGTCACCTTTTGACTCATACTCTTTCATGCGCATAGAAAACTCTTTTAAATCGCTAGCATTTTTAATTTTATACTCCACGAAAAACTGCGCGCCTTCTTTTAAATTTTCTGAAACATTCATTAACATTTCAGAAAATTTATCTTTTTTTGATTTAAATACCATTATTAGTTACCCCCACAAAAGTAATATATGTAAAATATATTGGCTAGTCAATTCTAACAAAAAACTGTCGTTTTTTAAAACATTTTATCGAAAAGTTTACAAAAACTTAACATAACTCTCATTGTTGTATTAATAATATTAATAATCAATATTGAATATCTTACTTGTAGAATGTCCTTTTCTTGCAAAAAGTATGAATGTGAAAGAAAAGCTTTACACTACAGGAAAGACTACGTTATTATAATAAATTTAAAAGGAGGTATATTCTTCCTTTTGAAAAGAAGAGTGTAAACAAACGAAGGAAGTGAACGAATGAAATTGAAGAACACTCACTTAAAAAAAATGCAGGAGTGGTTCAATAAGAGGAAGAAACTTCGTAATTCATTAATTGTATTAGGAAGTTTACTTGCTACTCTATTTATTGCTATAAATATAATAATTTCCATTCAAGACATATCTGAATTAAAACAAGCTGTTCCGCAACCGACTTTAATTTATGATGCAAATAATGAAGTTGCGACTAAATTAGCTTCCTCTAAAACAGAAGGTGTTAAAAGGAAAGATATTCCTGACATTATGGTTCAGGCAATTGTTGCAGTAGAAGATAAGGAATTTTTTAACCATCACGGTATTTACTATAGTGGAATTATAAGTGCAGTTTTTAAAAATATTACAGCAGGAGAAGTTGTAGCAGGGGGCAGTACAATTACACAACAACTTGCGAAAAACGTATTTCTGACACAAGACCGCACATACTCTCGAAAAATAAAGGAATATTTTTTAACAAAAAAAATAGAGCGTACGTATACGAAAGATGAAATTATTGAAATGTATATGAATCAAATTTATTTTGGTGAAGGAGCTTGGGGGATAAAAAGGGCAGCTAAATCTTATTTTGATAAAGATGTAAAAGATTTAACAGCTTCAGAAGCTGCAACGATTGCTGGATTGATTAAAGCACCGTCTGCCTATTCGCCTTATAAAAACTTTAACAAGTCAATTGAAAGACGTAACGTCGTCTTAAGCTTAATGAAAGAGCAAGGATACATTTCTGACGAACAGTATAATAAAGAAAAAGAGAGCGGTCTTGTGTTAAAACGTGGTGTGGATGATAAATACAAGGGGAAATACTCTCAATATGTAGATTATATTGTTAGAGAAGCGATGGACAAGTACGAATTAACACAAAATGAAATTTTAGCGGGTGGTTATCGTATTTATACAGAGCTTGATCCGAAAAAACAACAGGCTGTGGAAGATGTTGTGAATAATGATAGTTATTTCAAAGATAGTGGCTCAGATCAGCTTATGCAAACGGGTGTAGTTCTTATGAATCCCAAAACAGGTGGTGTACCAGCTTTAGTTGGAGGCAGAGGGCCGTATCAGTTTTTACAGTTTAACCATGCAACCCAATTGAAAAGACAACCGGGCTCAACGCTAAAGCCTTTGGCTGTATATGTACCAGCGTTAGAGCAAGGGTATGAAGTATACGATATATTAAAAGATGAACCATTTAATATTAAAGAATATAAACCACAAAATAGCGATCATACTTTTCACGGTGATGTGACGATGTATGAAGCTGTGGCAAAGTCGTACAATGTTTCCGCTGTTTGGTTATTAGAGCAAATTGGATTGGATAAAGGTTTGAAATCTTTAGAGCGTTTTGGTATTCCATTAGTGCCAGAAGATCGTACATATCCGATTGCTTTGGGCGGGATGCATGTTGGGACCTCGCCATTTGTAATGGCCCAAGCGTATAGTACATTTGCAAATGACGGTGTTCAAGTGGAAGCTCATGCGATTAGGGAGATACAAAATGCTGAAGGTGAAACGATTGGAAAGTGGTATAAGAAAGAGACACGGGTGACGAGCGAGAAAATTGCTCAAAAGATGACATATTTATTAAAAGGTGTTGTCGAAAAGGGCACGGGCGAAAAGGCGAAAGTTAATAATGTTGATACGGCAGGTAAGACCGGAACGACTCAAATTGTAAATGGACCAAGCACCGGTGCAAAGGATTCATGGTTTGTTGGATACACACCAGATTTAGTAGGTGCGATTTGGGTAGGGTATGATAAAACAGATAGTGATCATTATGTTCCGGGGGGAAGTCAAATTACGACGACAATGTTCCGGGATATTATGAAAAAAGCGAATACCAATCCAGATCAAAAAGCATTCCAGTTATCACTCATATCTGAGGCTGATTATAAAAAACAATTGACTACAATAGAAGAGGAAAAACGAAGAAAAGAAGAAGAGAAGAGAAGGAAAGAAGAGGAACAACAAAGAAAAAAAGAGCAACAAGAGTGGATTGATAAAGTGAAAGAATGGATCCCTTCATTTTGGTAAAAGAAAGAGGCGAATAACGAAATTCGCCTCTTTTTCGTATGAAAAACAAAATGAAATTTTAAACGGTTGAAATTCTCCTTTCTCCTTACTAGTTACTATTCGTTAAGTATAATGTTCGTACTGCCAAAGGATTCGGAATCGTATGTGACGGTTATTTTTCCTTTACTAATAGGTTCGTAAGGTAATTCTTCTTCGTAATTACCATTATTTTTATTGTGGATAGAAAGTGTAATTTCATCGATTTTTTTATTTGTATATTGATCTTTAATCGTTTCAGCAATTTGAAGTAATGCTTCGGAACTAGAAGCTTTCGTAATAAGCATTCCTGTTATAACTTTTTTTTCATTATGTGTTGCATTGGAATAAGGGATGTTGCTTTGTTTTGTATACAAAAGTTTGTATGGAACGGTTTTTCTCTCTGCTTTTGATATAGTGGAATATTTTAGAGTTAAAAAAAATCCTACACATAAAATAATGCATACCATAAGAGCGAACCAAATGCGTATTAGTGACATAACTCTCATTTTCATCCCTCTTTCATATCTTTGACTTCACTATTTATCATACAAAATGAGGATTAAGGTAGAGTAAATTTGAGGTAAAGAAACGTAAAGAAGGAGCACTTATCCTCCCAAATAAGTGCTCCTTTCTATATAAAGAGAGATTTAATGCACGGTAAAACGATACATATTATTATAAATATGCTTATTTAGTGAAAATTAGTAAATTCGGAATACTGATAGTGTTGCAGTTGTATCGCCTGTGTTAGGAATAGAAATAGTGTTTGCTGTAGGCTGTACAGCAATCGTTGTACCAGCTTGTAAAGTAACGATTGTAGAGAACGAAACAGCACTACCAATAACGTTAGTTGAGAAATTACGAGTAGGTGGTTGGCCATTGAATGAAATACCGAATCCAAATGGTGAAGATCCTGGGAAAGTTGTAGATGCTGAGAAACTAATATCATATACGCCTGTTTCTAAAATTGTTAAAGTATCTGAAGTATCGTTGAAAGTGATATTATTTAATTCAAAAACTTGATTGAATTGGATGTTTGTTCCAGGTGATATAGTTTGTGGATTTGAGTTTCCGATTGCCGCGATAGTTACAGGAATTGGAGTACCCGCTGGTCCTGTTGCGCCAGTAGCACCTTGAGCACCAGTAGCGCCTGTTGCGCCAGCCGGTCCTTGAGCACCAGTAGCACCTTGAGCACCAGCTGGTCCTTGAGCACCAGTAGCACCTTGAGCACCAGCCGGTCCTTGAGCACCAGTAGCACCTTGAGCGCCAGCTGGTCCTTGAGCACCAGTAGCACCTTGAGCGCCAGCTGGTCCTTGAGCACCAGTAGCACCTTG
>NZ_VLTE01000081.1:0-3686 GCF_007558965.1 Bacillus sp. HY001
TGTATAGCGATTAATCCATCTTGAACAGTAAGTGCTTCAAAATACGGATAACGAATGTCTGTAGCATAACCATTTAGCTGCACGCACTGTTCTAAAATTAATGAGAATTCCTCATCTAATTTCCGACACGATTTGTGCAGCATTAAAAGGTTATGAGTTTTTGGAACTGTCTTACCGTTTAGTGCAAGAAATCCTTTTAGAAGTTTTTCCACGCATTGTTGACTATGATAACAAATAATTGCAGTAGGGAAAGGCTTCATGTGAGTTAAGTAACTAGCAGAATCTAAATCAGATTTTGCAATAAATACCCACTCTTTTAGATCCTCAATATTTATTGTCGATAGGTAAGTCTTTGAAGCTATCTCCAACTTTTCCCCCGATCCGCACGGTACGTGCCACTTTCACGGCATACCGCGGTCCATCTATATTGTAGTTTTCTTTTCATCAAAATAATGATAAGTTCTAAGCGAACAACGCTAGTTATTCATGTTTCATTTCCACTTCATTTTGTGATTAAATACAGATTTCCTCGTTTTTGACTAATTTTCGCAATTTATTGAGTTTGCCTAACTGTTCCTCATTGAATTTGTGTTCATTGAGTAGTTGGTTTATGGTTTCTATCTTGGTTGCGTGTATTAGTCTATGGACACTTGGTTTGATGATGGTAAGGTTCTTGTAGCTGTCGTCCTTTGTTTCACTCCATAATCGCTTATGGTGACAATGAATGTCCCAAGGTAAGAGTTTCTCACCTGTTACACTGCATTTGCCTTTTTGTGCGACATAAAGAGAAATTCGGTTGTCATTGTATTCTACGGTTGCCCGTTCATTTATAACTGGATTTTCTCTTAACCATTTCAGTTCCGCTTCGGTTATGTCTGCCAAGTTTTTATGTATCAGGGCTCGTCCTTCTGCGGTGTACTTGTTAATGACTTGCTTTTTCATCATCGGGTTTTTGTGTTGAATATAGGAGATTGGTAGGATGGGACGTTTCATGAGAAATCTCATCATTTTTGACTTTAGATATGGTTTAATACCTTTGTCTTTTCCTTTATATTCTCCTATATTCGTGTATCCATTTGTATTGCTTTTACCTCCAGTTGTTGACTTAGGGAATCTGTTATACATTATGTGGTCAAGATTATGGTTCATTTTACTGAAATCCTGGGAGGCATGCGTAGCTATTTTATAATAGTTGTGCTTACCAATGACCATGCTGTTGTATATGCTGATTCTCTTAATTGTTTCATTAGAGTTTGGGGTTTTCTGTATTCTTCTCACTTGTTTTGCTAAATCTTGTTTTGTTTTTTCCAGTGCTTTTGGGGAAACGTGTGTTACTGCAATGTATCGTGTGTCACCGTTCTTCTTTTTACCTTTCTTTACAGCTTTGAGGGTGAAACCTAAGAATTCACTTTGTTGCTTTTTCAGATTGGTTACTTTAGACTTTTCGGCTGAGATAGGCAGTTTTAGACGTTCTTCTAACCACATTTGAGTCGCTTTGAAAATTTTCTCCGCATTACTACGTGTGTTTGTGAAGATTTTAAAGTCATCTGCGTACCTTACGATGTACATTGGTTTCATCTTGGAAGTTTTGGTGAGTTGTGTCGTTACAACGTCATTGCACCAAATTCCCCTCATGCATCTCGGTTTTACCTTTTTAGCTTTGAATGTCTCCCATTGTCTACTTATCCACCAGTCGAATTCATTAAGATTGACGTTGGCAAGTATAGGACTAAGAATCCCGCCTTGTGGGGTGCCCTTGGTCGGGAACATTGTTGTGCCATCAGGCATTTGCACTGGGGCTTTCAGTATTTTTCGGATAATGACCAGAAGTTGTTTGTCACGGATACCCAATGTCCATAATTGACGCATGAGCTTGACGTGATTTACCTCGTCAAAAAAACCTTTAATGTCTACGTCTACTACATATGTAAGGTTTTGTTTATTTACTCGCACTGATGCATCTGCTAGGGCATGTTCAGCACTTCTGTTTGGGCGAAAACCATAACTTCGGTTACTGAAGTGCGCTTCGCAGATTGGCTCCATGACTTGTAAGATGCACTGTTGGATTATCCTATCCCACATAGCCGGTATTCCCAGGGGTCTGGTTTGTCCGTTGGGCTTCGAAATTTCTTTACGTCTTACTTTCTGCGGTTGGTAGTTTTGAAAGCGTCTTTTAACTTCATTCAAGAAATAGCTTTGTTCCATTCCCTCAATATTCTTTATATTTACATTATCACAAGCTGCAGTTCTACTTCCTTTATTCCCCTTAATATTGCGGTAGGCGAGAAGTATATTTTCGTCTGATATAATGATAGACATTAGGTTTTTGAAAGAATTTCCCTTTGTTGCTTTTTGGTATAGGTTATCTAGGACAGGTTGAATACCGTAGTATTCGTTGTGTCTTAGTTTATTCCCCTTTGGCGCGGACTTAGAATTGCCATTCATGGTCTATCACCTACTCTCAAATTGATTTTTGGTGACCTTTTGAGTCTTACCAGAATCCATGCAAGATTAGATGAAATTTCAGTTCCTACTATATAGACTTGTGGCTGTTCCTCCAGTTCCATTACAGAACCTTCAACGGTCGTGCCACTACTCTCACCACTATTAAGAATACTTCCCTTGGTTGTCCATTTCGTATTCAACTGTATCCGCCGATAGAGATTACTCTCAACGTTGGTGGCTTTCGACGTTCCATTCAGACTATCATTGTTTTAAAGGTCATTTTGACCTCCGATTTAGGTGCTTGCTATACCCCGTGTCTAGCTCCGTTGCCTATAACAACGTTAGGATTGTTAATTATGAGATATCCCCAATCCATTAGACAAGTCTTGTTTTCAGACTCCGAATCATTTCTGATCCGTGTCCTTTTCGAGGCGTACATTCGCAAGTTCGTCAATGGTTTACCACATTCTCACCATGTCGGTTGACAGCATACGGTACTTGGTTAGTTCCAACCGGTTTATTACTCCTGTTGGCTTTCGGTTATACAGTTGTGCACTACGAACCGTGACCGTATATTTTACCCTGCTCTCCACATCACGCTATGCCTAGTGTATGCAGTTGGGAATCTCACTGGGGTAGTTTCGGGGCGTTACTCCTTCATTCCTACCACTTATCTGAACAGTTATCCTGTTCTTTATTGCTTTGATTGTTTTTCCAATTAAGAACAGTCCTCGTTGTCGCTTATACTTCCGTATTGCTTACTCGAGAACGTCTCGCACCTCATATAGGACCTTCCCTTCTAGTGCAATCTTATGTTCCATAGTAACGGTACGGCTAGCACGTTCTTGAAACTCTTCTGGTCCATACACTAAAATATCAACTGGTGTTTCCATAACATCATAAATACCCCAATTGATACGATTAATGACTTCCCTTTTTCTTTCTCCGACACCTTCCACAACAATACAGAGATCAAAATCACTGTCTTCATTTGGTGTGCCATATGCATGAGAGCCAAAAAGGATGATTTTTTGGACAGAAGATACAGTAGTTTCACGAATCTTTTGCACCAATAGGTCCAATTCCCTTTGTACTTCTTCGTTAATCCGAATCACTCCTCGGATAAAGTAATTATATTGACGTTTAAGTATATTATACATACGTTTCCCTTCTCCTTGCTATTACATATTTATTTTTATATTTTTCTCTTGTTTCCCAACGTTCTGCAATGCTTGATAACA
>NZ_VLTE01000082.1:0-18042 GCF_007558965.1 Bacillus sp. HY001
TCGTTCAGTTTTCAAAGAACTACTCGGTCGCTCATTTGCGACTTCCTTATGTTAACATCTTCATCTTTCAATGTCAACTAAGTTTTTCATTTTGTTTGCCGCGTTCTGCGTTATTGCATCGGCGACTTGTCCTATATTACACCTCTAACCTTTAATCGTCAACATGTTTTTCTAAAAAAATATAAAAAGGCTTATTCCTTTTAAAATAAGCCTTTTTATCATATACCATTCTATTCATTTATTATTTTTCTATAATTGGTAACGAGACGATAAAATGAATAGTACCATCCTTATATTCAGCTCGAATACTACCACCTTGTAATTCAACAATACTTTTCGCAATCGCCAATCCAAGTCCCGATCCTTCTGTTACTCTACTCCGGGATTGATCTTTCTTATAAAAACGTTCAAATAAACTCCCTAGTTCTTCTCTCGTAAACTCTTCACTATGATTCGCAATTACAATTTGTATTTCTCGGCGCTGCCTGTGAAGAGAAACTTTTATCTCCCCATCATCTTTACTATACTTAATCGCGTTCATTAATAAATTATCAAATACACGAACCATCTTTTCCGAATCAACCGCTGCATAGGCACGTTCCTCAGGAAATTTCTTAACAAACGTAAGTCCATGCTCTTCTGCTTGCGGTACTAACTCTTCTATTAATTGCTCGAGTAACTCATTTATACAAACCTCTTGTTTTTCTAATATAACTTGCTCATTTGTTAACTTCGTATACTCAAATAAATCTTCTATTAAATTCTTTAACTGCTCCGACTTCGCAAAAGCAATTCTCGTATATTCATCATGTTGTTCTTTATTTTCATATTTAGAATCTCGAAGTAATCGTAAATAACCCATAATAGAAGTAAGTGGTGTACGTAAATCGTGAGATACATTCGTAATAAGCTCGTTCTTTTGTTTCTCTAATTTACGTTCCTTTTCTATATTATTCATAAGCTCTTCTGCCATATTATTAATATTCTCAGTTAAAGACGCAATTTCGTCCTCACCTTTCTTCTCAATACGATACGCTAAGTTGCCTTTTTCTATTTCCTTTACACCTTGTGCCATCGCTTCAATTTGCTTCATCTTTCTCTTTGTTATATAGAAGAAAGAGAAAATAAATACGAGTACACCTATGAAAAATGGAAACGGCCCTTCTTGCGTATGATATCTCACTTCACCTCCCGGAATCCCACTAACAAACATGTATAAATTCTTATCTCCTATTGTAATAGGTGCAAAAGCTATAAATTCTTTTCTTGTATTTTCAAATGCATCTTGGCCATTTGAATAGTTAATTGCAAATGATGCTGCATTACGAATTGTATTATGCAAATCAATTTGTTCTTCTTGTGCCTGCTTCGTCTTATATACAACTTTGCCGCTCTCGTCAGTAACCAATACTTTTAAAGCTCTAGATCCTCGTTCTAAATTTTGGTTCTCCCTTTCGATCATATCGGATATGGCTTCTAATTTATTTTCGTGAACTGAACTATTCGCCACACTTTGAGCTTGTTGATGAATTTCTCTCATACCAGACCCATAATCTATTGTCGCCTGCCGATTCGCATTCTCAAAAAAGGGTGCTGCTCCCTTTGCAAAAAAAAGCCCTAATAACGCACAAGCAGTAAACGCAGTAATAAGTTGAATTCGCACACTCCGTTTCACACTCTTCACTAACTTTCCAATTAACTCTCGAAATTTCCTAACATAAGTAAATGGATTAAATATCTTTTTCAATCTTATACCCCACTCCCCATACTGTTTTTATATACATTGGCTTCCTTGGATTCTCCTCAATCTTTTCACGCACTTTCCGAATATGAACCATTACCGTGTTATCCGACTGGAAAGATCTTTCGTTCCAAACCTTTTCATAAATTTGTTCCGCGCTAAAAACCATCCCTGGATTACGAGCTAGTAATTCTAAAATTGAAAATTCCCTCGGGGTCAGTTTCACTTCTTCTCCATCCACAATAACTTTATGGGTTGAGATGTTTATTTTCATCTCTCCAATTTCTAACTCGTCCTCATTTTGAATAGCAAAACCATTCATCTTCATATAACGACGTAACTGAGATTTAATTCTTGCGATTAACTCTAACGGGTTAAATGGTTTCGTTACGTAATCATCTGCACCTGTAGTTAATCCTAAAATTTTGTCCATATCTTGCGTTTTCGCCGAAAGCATAATAATCGGCATTTCTTTCGATTCTCTTACTTTCATACACATGTGAATACCGTCTACTTTTGGCATCATAATATCTAATACGACTAGATGCACTTCATTTTCTTCCAGTAAACGTAATCCTTCTTCTCCGTCCCCCGCTTGCAACACTTTATATCCTTCATTCTTTAAATAGATTGTAATAAGATTCCTAATTTCTTTTTCATCATCTACGACAAGTATTGTTTCGGTTGCCACAATATCTCCCCCATCACTTTTTTAATCCCTAACTTCTATTATAGGAAAACTTCTGAAGAAAAACGCTCGGAAATCCTTAAGATTTTCTGAAGACGCAAAAAAGGTCTAGACTCCCCTTAAGTCTAGACCTTTCAAAAAACCCCTTTTATTTACGAACGTAGATGAAATATAGTACGAATAAAACTCCCATAACATACATAATTGGATGAATCTCTTTACGACGACCACTTACTACCATTGTAATTGGATAGAAGATAAACCCGATTGCAATCCCTGTCGCAATACTATACGTAAGTGGCATTGAAATGATTGTAAAGAATGCTGGTACTGCAATCTCGAATTTCTTCCAATCAATTTCGCCTAAAGATGAAACCATTAAGATTCCTACAATAATTAAAGCTGGCGCCGTTACAGCTGGTGTTACAACACTTAATAATGGTGAGAAGAATAGTGCCAGCAAGAAGAATCCTGCTGTTACAACTGCTGTAAATCCAGAACGTCCACCCGCTGCTACCCCTGCAGAAGATTCAATGTAAGATGTTGTTGTTGATGTACCTAAGATCGCACCGATTACAGTTGCAATCGCATCTGCGAATAACGCTTTTCCTGCACGTGGTAATTTATTGTTCTTCATTAATCCAGCTTGATTCGCAACCGCTACAAGTGTACCTGCTGTATCAAAGAAATCAATGAAGAAGAACGTAATAATAACAATCACCATTTGAACAGTGAAAATATCTCCGAAGTGCGTTAATGCCACACCGAACGTTGGTTCTAGACTCGGTATTGCTCCCACTACAGCTTTCGGAGTATCAATTAATCCTGTCGCTACTCCTAAGATTGCTGTAAGAATCATACCGTAGAAAACTGCACCATTTATTTTCTTAATCATGAAGATGATTGTCGTAACAACCCCGAAGATTGCTAGTAACGTTGTGCCCTTTGTTAAATCCCCCAATCCAACAAGAACAGCATCATTTTTCACGATAATTCCGGCATTTTGGAATCCAAGGAAGGCAATGAACAATCCTATACCTGCCGCTACTGCAAACTTTAACTCTGATGGAATTGCATTAATGATTTTTTCACGAATACCTGAAGCTGTAAGAATAATAAAGATAATACCTGACATTAATGTTCCAGCAATTGCTGTTTGCCACGGAATACCCATCGTTAACACTGCCGTATAAGCAAAGAACGCGTTAATTCCCATACCCGGTGCCAAAGCAATCGGATACTTCGCGAATATCCCCATAATTAACGAACCAATCGCTGCTGCTAATGCTGTAGCAACGAATACTGCACCTGGATCCATTCCTGTACCTGCTGGTAACCCTTTAACATTTCCAAGTGACAGTGTAGCAGGATTGACAAATAGTACATACGCCATAGATAAGAATGTCGTTAAACCTGCTATGAACTCTGTTTTATAATTTGTACCGAGTTCATCAAACTGAAAATAGCGTTTCATCTTACGTTTCCCCCGTTATATGATTACTCGCCGTAATCTCCCTAGCCCTCTTTTATCTATTAAAAATAAAAAAGGCTTCCATTGCATATACATGGAAGCGTTCTATGAATAAAGACAAGTTTCCCCTCATCTTTATCTAAACGCCTCGTAGTCAAGCCATTTACGGTAGCTAGGTAGAAACTTTCGGGCCATATCCCCGATATTATACGACGGCATAATATTCACTTTTCGTTTGAATTACATACTCATATTAACTCGACGAAGTAGTTTTGTCAATTTAAAAACGAACATTTTTATAAAATTTTATAATTTCGTTCGTATTAAAAACCGAACAAATACATTATCCTCTTCTTATCACCAATACTTTAGGTTTTACAAACGTATATCCATCGAAGAAACGTTCCAATTTATCCACCTTAAATTGGGGTTAATTCACAATATATTTAACACAAGTACCTACGCGAACAATCAACATTGTGTAACCTTTTACTAAAACCAATACAAAAAATTTCAGTTGCAGGTTTCAATAATATTCTCAAGAAAATATATATATAAGGTTTTCTTAAAAAATTCAGATTAGGAAGTGTTGATATGGATGGAGTTATATCTAAGGACTGGGAAGATAAAGGTTATTCACTACCTAACATTCCTAGAGAAAAAAATTACTGTGAAAGCTTATTGAAAATACTTGAAATTATTCAAACCTATGATACAAACGATCAAAAAGTGGATATTTCAAATAAGAAATATGATATTAATTATTTGTGCACGCGACTGCAGATTACTGGTTTTGTAGAAAAAATCGGAGATAGATGGATGCTTACCACCTTCTCTACAAATTTCATGCAAAGTCAAGATCAAAACGATCTTTTTCACTACTTACATTCGAAGATAAAATTTTTCGGGGAAATACTTTTTTATTTAAAAGAAACAGATATGACTATTGGAGAAATATTAGATTTGGCAAGAACAAGGTATTCATTCGGATGGAAAACAAAAGCACCTGTATCTGATCGATTACGTTGGTTGACTGATTTAGGGTGCTTAGCGTTCTCAGAGTTCAAGTATTTATATTCTATTACTGATATAGGTAAAAATTTTCTAAATACCCTTATGATAAGTGACTTGGATTTTAAAAACCGTCATGAATCCGACCATTCTACTAGACACCCATTCAAAGTAGAGAATATTCCCGAATGGGTCAGAGATATTAGTGATTTAGATAAGAAAATAGAAGGTTTAGGTTATCTTGCTGGTAGTCAGCATAATATCCTTACTACCGCAAAAACCTTTATCAAATTCATCGGAGAAAAAAAAGATATACACGATATATCAGACTTCGCTTTTACGAAATATGAAATAAGCAATTCTTCAGTAAAGCATTATCTTCATACTCTTGAAAAACTTAATTTAGTTTTTCGCACAAGTTTTTCCGAGTATTCAATCACGGAATACGGGAAAAAAACATTAGAAATTGAGGAACTGGATTTTATATTCTACCTAAATAAATTCTTACTGTTTCTACTAGACATGTTGCCTTATATGAATGCATCCAGGAAAAGCATTAACGAGTTAATGGCTATATCTAGATCAAAGTATAACTTTGAAAAAAACAATAAAGATGCTATTAGGAAAAGGATTAATTTACTCCTTAGTGCAAATTTAGTTACAAAGTTAGATCATTTTCATTACAAGACTTCTGAATTAGGAGCACAGATTGTTGATTTGATTCAAAAAGATATTGAACATGAAGAGATTTTGACATCACCCGTTGCAGAAAACGAAAAGGAAACCGAGGATATTTTAGTAGAATTGAGAGTAGCATCTGGAGATTCTACTAATCCTGAGCGCTTTGAAAAAATTTGCGCTATTTGTTTCGAAATGTTGGGATATGAAAGTAAGTGGATCGGCGGATCGGGTAATACAGATATTCTAGTTCAAACCATATCATCCCCAAAATTTTCGTATAGAATTATCATTGATACTAAATCAACAAGCTCACCTTCTGTAAATGAAAGTCAAATTGATTTTGATACATTAAAAGAACATAAAGTAAAAAATAATGCTGATTTTGTCGTTATAGTAGGGAAATCATTTTCATCATCAAGATTATTACATAGAGCTAAAGAACATGAGGTAGTGCTAATCGATATTGAAAGTTTGAGTGATTTGATTTTAAGTCATATGAAGGTGCCACTCTCATATGAATCATATAAAAACCTTTTTTTGTCTGGTGGTCTATTAGATTTAACAAAAATTGAAGAAGATAGCAATCATTTAATACGAAAAAATAATTTAATTAAAGAAATATTAAATTGTTTAATTGAACAGAACGATGATGAAGTTACTGATGGTATTTTAACTGAAAGGGAAATATATTTTATTCTCAAAAATTCGAATTTATTGAAAGAAAACCTTTCAATAAAAGAAATTCAAGAAACGCTAACCTTTTTATCATCTCCTTTTATTAACGGTATAAGAAAAACGAAAGATGGTTATTACGCTATGGGGTCTTTAAATGAGATATCTAAAACATTTCAATTTTATGGAGGAATATCAGGGAACCGCTAAATGGATTATACATGAAAGACTTGACCAAGTTTAGGTTTTTTAAATAATTCAGAATGTTAATTTTAATAAACGTCTATATTGCATTCTAACTTCAAATATTTTATTAAATTCACCTCCTATTTCACAAAATCATATTTTATACTAGCATACAAATAACTATCGGTATCATTACTCGTATCACAAAACAAAAAAGCTCGGAGAAAACTTATTAAATAAGACTCTCCAAGCTTTTTTATTTGTTATTTAACTATTCCCACTCAATAGTTGCTGGTGGCTTACTCGTTACATCATACACGATACGGTTAACGTGTTTTACTTCGTTTACGATACGTACAGAGATTTTCTCTAATACGTCCCAAGGGATACGTGCCCAGTCAGCTGTCATACCGTCGATAGATGTTACTGCGCGGATACCTACTGTGTAATCGTAAGTACGCTCGTCACCCATAACACCTACGCTACGCATACCAGGAAGCGCAGTGAAGTATTGCCAGATTTCACGGTCTAAGCCCGCTTTAATAATTTCTTCACGTAAAATCGCATCAGATTCACGAACAATTTCTAATTTCTCTTCTGTGATTTCACCTAATACACGAATACCAAGACCAGGGCCTGGGAATGGTTGACGCCATACGATTTCATCAGGAATTCCTAGTTCTGATCCTAATACACGTACTTCATCTTTAAATAACGTGTTTAAAGGCTCGATTAATTTGAACTGCATGTCTTCTGGAAGTCCACCAACGTTATGGTGAGATTTAATTGTTTGTGCAGTTGCTGTACCACTCTCAACGATATCTGTATAAAGTGTACCTTGTGCTAGGAAGTCCATTCCTTGTAATTTAGAAGCTTCATCATCAAATACGTAAATGAATTCGTTACCGATGATTTTACGTTTTTGCTCTGGATCTTCTACACCTTTTAACTTGTTCATGAAGCGTTCTTGCGCATCCACTTTAATAACGTTCATGTGGAAGCCTTCGCTGAATGTTTTCATAACGCCTTCTGCTTCACCTTTACGAAGTAAGCCGTGGTCAACGAAAATACATGTTAATTGATCGCCGATAGCTTTATGAATTAATACTGCTACAACAGAAGAGTCTACACCGCCGCTAAGTGCGCATAGTACTTTTTTGTCTCCAACAGTTTCACGGATTTTCTCTAATTCTACTTCGATAAAGTTCTCCATGTTCCATCCTTCAGAACAACCACAAGCGCCGAATACGAAGTTTTTAATTAAATCGTTACCGTGCTCAGAGTGACGTACTTCTGGGTGGAATTGTACACCGTATAAGTTTTGCTCTTCATTGCTCATAC
Organism: Bacillus sp. HY001; assembly: GCF_007558965.1. Classification (NCBI taxonomy): domain Bacteria; kingdom Bacillati; phylum Bacillota; class Bacilli; order Caryophanales; family Bacillaceae; genus Bacillus; species Bacillus sp. HY001. The sequence goes on from NZ_VLTE01000082.1 coordinate 7,792, forward strand.
CAGCAATTGGACAAGACTCACTTGTTGCATCTACTACGAATCCTTCAGGTAAACCAGTTACTAAGTCACCATGACTCATCCATACAACTTGCTCTTCTGGAAGGTTCGTATATAATTTTGATTCGTTCTCTACTTTAAGAACAGCTTTTCCGTACTCACGGTGATTTGCACGTTCTACTTTACCACCGAAGTGTTGTGTCATAAGCTGCATACCGTAACAAATACCGAAGATCGGTAATCCTAGTTCAAAGATTTTTTCATCACAATGTAATGCGCCTTCACCGTATACACTATTTGGTCCACCAGAGAAGATAATCCCTTTTGGATTCATTGCTTTAATTTCTTCCGCAGTAATTGTATGTGGATGAAGTTCACTGTATACACCGAACTCACGAATTCGACGTGCTATTAACTGATTGTACTGACTCCCAAAATCTAAAACGATAATTGTATCATGCTGCTTTTTCAAAATAATCACCCCAACGTTAGTTCTCGTATATAAATATTTTCACCAATTTGGCAAAAAGCATTACTAATATAATAAAAAAAGCCAGTCCTCCGCCTCTAGTCTCATAACAAAGAAAAGGCAGGGGTCTGGCTTTATAAAGAAAGATAGTCTTCCGCTCTTTATAAATATAAGACACACTGCCTTCATAGTCAGGTTGTTTACGGTAACCCGGTAGAGACTCTCAAACCTTATCTTTGAGGATATATGAAGGATCGTTTTATATTATCTTCCTAGATTCTAACAATGAAGTATCGATATGGTCAAGAGAGAAAGCGACAAAATTCTACAGAAATTCATTTCCTTTGCTAAAAAACATAAAAAAACATCCATTTCTATATAGAAATGGATGTTTTTCGGGCAAATGGAATTACATCATTCCGCCCATACCGCCCATGCCCATGCCGCCCATGTCAGGCATTGCTGGTGCATTTGGCTCTGGCTTGTCAGCAACTACAGCTTCAGTTGTTAAGAACATAGCTGCAACAGATGCTGCGTTTTGAAGTGCAGAGCGAGTTACTTTAGCTGGATCTACGATACCAGTTTCAAGCATGTTAACCCACTCGCCAGTAGCTGCGTTGAAACCAACGCCTACTTTTTCGCCTTTTAGACGCTCTACAACTACAGATCCTTCTAGACCAGCGTTGATTGCGATTTGACGAACTGGCTCTTCTAGTGCGCGAAGTACGATGTTGATACCTGTTGCTTCGTCGCCTTCAGCTACGATAGAAGCTACTTTCGTGTATACGTTCATAAGTGAAGTACCACCACCTGCAACGATACCTTCTTCTACTGCTGCACGAGTTGAGTTAAGTGCATCTTCAATGCGAAGTTTGCGCTCTTTTAACTCAGTTTCAGTTGCTGCACCTACTTTAATTACTGCTACGCCACCTGCAAGTTTTGCAAGACGCTCTTGTAATTTTTCACGATCGAATTCAGAAGTTGTTTCTTCTAATTGCGCACGGATTTGACCGATGCGAGCTTCGATTTGTTGTGTATTTCCGATACCTTCAACTACAGTTGTGTTTTCTTTCGTTACAACGATTTTACCTGCGCGTCCTAAAGATTCAACTGTAGCAGATTTTAAGTCACGACCTAATTCTTCAGTGATTACTTCGCCACCAGTTAAGATTGCGATATCTTCTAGCATTGCTTTACGACGGTCACCAAATCCAGGAGCTTTAACAGCTACTACATTGAATGTACCACGAAGTTTGTTCACTACTAATGTAGCTAGCGCTTCGCCTTCTACATCTTCAGCAATGATAAGAAGTGGTTTACCTTGTTGTACCACTTGCTCTAATACTGGTAAGATTTCTTGAATGTTAGAAATCTTTTTGTCAGTAATTAAGATGTATGGGTTATCAAGAACTGCTTCCATTTTGTCAGAATCAGTAATCATGTAAGGAGATGCATATCCACGATCAAATTGCATACCTTCTACTACGTCTAATTCTGTTGTGAATCCCTTAGACTCTTCTAAAGTAATAACACCGTCGTTACCAACGCGCTCCATTGCTTCAGCGATTAATTGACCTACTTCTTCGTCAGCTGCAGAAATAGCAGCTACTTGTGCGATAGAAGATTTACCTTCGATTGGTTTCGAAATCTCTTTTAATTCTGCAATTGCAGCAGTAACAGCTTTTTCGATACCTTTACGAAGACCCATTGGGTTCGCACCAGCTGTTACGTTTTTAAGACCTTCACGAATCATAGCTTGCGCTAATACAGTTGCAGTTGTTGTTCCGTCACCAGCTACATCATTTGTTTTGCTAGCAACTTCTGCTACTAATTTTGCACCCATGTTTTCGAATGCATCTTCTAATTCAATTTCTTTTGCAATTGTTACACCATCATTTGTAATAAGTGGTGAACCGAATTTTTTCTCAAGTACAACGTTACGACCTTTTGGTCCAAGCGTTACTTTTACTGCGTTTGCAAGAGTGTCGACACCGCGAAGCATCGAACGACGTGCTTCTTCACTAAATTTAATATCTTTTGCCATAATAATTGACCCCCTTGGATTTTTTAAGATTTATATAATTAACCGATAACTGCTAAAATGTCACTTTCACGTAAAATCAAGTAGTCAGTACCTTCGTATTTTACTTCAGTACCTGCATATTTTGAGAAGATGATAAGATCACCTGCTGCTACCTCTAAAGCAACACGCTCACCATTTTCAAGCACTCGACCAGTACCTACTGCAATAACTTTACCCTCTTGTGGTTTTTCTTTTGCAGTGTCTGGTAATACAATACCACTTGCTGTTTTTTCTTCTGCTTGAACAAGCTCAATTACAACGCGATCACCTAATGGTTTTAGCATGAACAACAACCTCCTCATTTTGTTATGTAAATTTTCTTTATTAGCACTCAAGTCACCCGAGTGCTAACACACTTATAATAATAAATAATCTCAATTTCTTTTGCAAGTAAAAAAATCATAATTTTTTCGCAAATTAAGCTATACACTTTTCTATATAGAGTCCCTCTTCTTCTACCTTTACTATATGAATCGTTGTTTCCACTACTCGTATGTTACAATATGAAAGGACACCCTAAGTTGTTTTCGCTATACACACAACTTTCTCCTGTCTTCTATTATAATTTCAAATACGGATTTACGAAAAAAAACATAATTTACGTAAGGTTTATATCGTAGGTAGCATATTTACATGTTATCCTACCTTATCTCATACACTAGAGTTAGAAAGGATGGTTAAACCATTTGAAAAAACAATATTGGTGGGTTATCGTTACATACATTTTAATGCAGTTATCATCCATTGCTGGATTACCACTTCTCCTAAAAACCGGACTTTATGATAACAGGGGCTTTACTAGAGAAGAGAAATTCCAGCTCATAACTGGACACTGGGCAATCATTAGCTTCTTTATTGCATTATGTATCGTACTTTGGTTACTTAGAACAGATATTCGCGACAGACGTTTAGATACAAAGCGCTCTACTATTCCAGCTACGATTGGTTGGATTTTTATCGGATTCTTCTTAGCATTTTTCTCGCAAAGTATTGCCGGTATGATAGAAATGCGTTTATTAGGAATTAAACCTGGATCAGAAAATACAGCGAGACTTATGGATATCGCTAGAACGACACCTTGGTTCCTTATCGTCATCTCTATAATAGGACCTATCTTGGAAGAAATCGTATTTAGAAAGATTTTATTTGGTACACTTTATAAGAAGTTTAACTTCTTTATTGCTGCTATCATTAGTTCTCTCGTATTCGCAGCAATTCATTTTGATTTCACTCACTTATTGGTATACACTTCTATGGGGCTCGTGTTCGCCTTTTTATATGTAAAAACGAAGCGTATTATCGTCCCTATCGCAGCTCATGTTGCTATGAATACATTAGTTGCAGTTGCTCAAGTTTTAATGAGCAATGAACAAATTCAAGAAATGATTAAAGAAGCTGAAAAAATGCAAGGCTTTATCGGAGGATTTTTAGTATGAGAAACTCACCATTGTTCATGGCTGCATTGTACTTCCTTCTAGGATGTATCTTTACACGCTTCGCCATTACGAACGTAACAGATACAATCTGGAATATGTGGACAATACTATTTGCAGTTATGGCAACAATTGATTTTAATTTGGCACTTCGCCTCATCTTAGTTAAATTCACAAAGAAAAAACAATAATAAAACGCAGAGGTCGCTTCCTCTGCGTTTTATTGTGGATAATTCTTCAAAAAGTAAACAAGTGTTTGTAACTCTACTGCTAAATCAATATGATGAATTCTTATATTGTCTGACACATTTAAGCGCGCTGGTGTAAAATTTAAAATACCATGCACGTTCGTTTCTGCCAATCTATCTGCTACAGATTGTGCTACTGTAGCGGGTACTGTTAATATTGCCACTTGTATATCAGTTGATAAACGTTCTTCTAATTCATCTAAATGATATACAGGAATGCCCCCGATTTCTGTTCCGACTTTCTCTTCACTAACGTCAAACGCCATTTCAATTTTTGTATTATTGTTTTTCGTGAAATTATAATGTAAGAAAGCGGTCCCTAAATTACCTACTCCAATAAGTGCTACACGTGTTATATCATCTTGGTCGAGTGTTTCACGGAAAAATGATAATAGATAATTTACGTTATATCCATAACCTTTTTTCCCTAACGCTCCAAAATATGAGAAATCTCTTCGAATCGTTGCGGAATCAACCTTTACCGCCTCGCTCAATTCTGCTGATGAAACACGTTGCTTACCAGAAAGAGATAAGTTTTGGATAAATCGATAGTATAGAGGCAATCGTTTGGCAGTGGCCTGTGGAATTTTTTGCTGATCCATATAACCTCTCCTCTCTTCCTATCTTTATTCATATACTTGAATCTAATACAGAAGTTTAGCACTCATGAATTTCCCTGTATAATAAAGAGAAGAAGAATTCTCTCTTTATTTTAAACTATACACTATTTTTAGTATGATTGAGAAATATAAACATGGCAAAGTTAAGAAATTATTTGAGGTGAAAACATTGATTTTATTACAAGTAAACGCGCTTTCGAAATTATACGGTGCAGAAACGATTCTTGCAAACATAAAATTGGAAGTTCAAACGAAAGATCGTATCGCATTAGTCGGACGAAATGGAGCCGGAAAATCTACGTTATTAAAAATAATAGCTGGTGAGCTGTCTCATGATGGTGGCGAAATTATAAAACCGAAAGATGTCTCAATCGGATACTTAGCTCAAAATACCGGTTTAGAAACGTCTTTAACAATTTGGGATGAAATGTTAACCGTCTTTACACACTTGCAGCAAATGGAGACAAAACTTCGAAGGCTAGAGCAAGAGATGGGAAAAGAAGAAAACTTTTCAAATGAGGCTACATACGAAAGATTATTAGCTGATTATGACCAATTACAATTAGATTATAAAGATCAAGGTGGCTATCAGTACGAAGCAGATATCCGCTCGATTTTAAGTGGTCTTGGCTTCCCAGTTGAAACGCACCAGACGACGATTTCTACATTAAGCGGTGGACAAAAGACACGATTAGCTCTCGGTAAATTATTATTAACGAAACCAGACCTACTTATTTTGGACGAGCCTACAAACCATTTAGACATCGAAACGTTAACATGGCTTGAACAATATTTACAAGGCTATCCTGGCGCAATACTAATCGTTTCCCATGACCGTTATTTCTTAGATAAACTCGTTACACAAGTATATGAAATTTCGAATAAAGAAAGCAGACGATTTGTTGGTAACTACAGTAAATATTTAGACTTAAAATCAGCGCTATACGAGCAAGAAATGAAACGTTATGAAAAACAACAAGATGAAATCGCTAAGCTTGAGGACTTCGTTCAAAAAAATATAGCGCGTGCATCTACAACAAAACGTGCGCAAAGCCGTCGTAAACAATTAGATCGAATGGAATTATTAACAAGACCATTAGGTGATTCTAAGTCAGCTTCCTTCCACTTCGATATCGAAAAACAAAGTGGAAATGATGTTTTACAAGTAAAGGATGCAACTATCGGCTATGATGAGGATCCGATTATTGAACATGTAACGATGCGCTTAACTCGCGGGGATAGCGTTGCTTTAGTTGGTCCAAACGGAATCGGGAAATCCACATTATTAAAATCACTTGTGAATAAGTTACCACTATTACACGGTGAAGTTTCTTTCGGATCCAATGTATCTGTTGGTTATTATGATCAAGAACAAGCAAACTTAACATCTTCTAAGCGGGTTTTAAATGAGTTATGGGATGAATATCCCTTGCAGCCTGAAAAAGAAATTCGCACGATATTAGGTAACTTCTTATTCACCGGGGATGATGTACTAAAACCAGTATCTTCTCTTAGTGGTGGACAAAAAGCTCGATTAGCTCTTGCAAAACTTATGATGCAAAAATCGAATTTATTAATTCTTGATGAACCTACGAACCATCTTGATTTAAATAGTAAAGAGATTTTGGAGAATGCTTTAATTGATTATCCAGGCACCCTTCTATTTGTCTCACATGACCGCTACTTTATTAATCGTGTAACGACGACCGTTGTTGAGTTATCAACAGAAGGTGCACAGGAATATTTAGGGGACTACGATTACTACGTTGAAAAGAAAAATGAAATGATTGAACGCGCAGCATTTGAACAACAAGAACAGCAAGAAAGCCAAGCACCTGTTCAAAAAACTGTAGCTCAAGAAAAATTAAATTATCTCGAAGAAAAAGAGCGTAAACAATTAGAACGTCAACGCACTCGAAAAATTGAGGAGCTAGAACAAAACATTGTAGAATTCGAAGAAGAAATTGCTACGTTAGAAGATCAACTTTGCTTACCAGAAATATATGCAGATTATGAAAAAGCTAGTGAAATTACAACAAAAAAGCAAACACTACAAGAACAACTTGATGCATGTATGGCAGAATGGGAAGAGTTACATTTATAAGAGTATGAATAAGAAGGGTGTCTCATAAGTCGGGATTTTTGACTATGCGACATCCTTTTTGTCTTCTAGTTGGGATGAACGTCATATTGTATAAACAATTCGACACGACATATCGATTTACCGACAAAGTTTGACATTCCTATCATAAGAGCGTATTTCAAAATGTTTTTTAGAGATATCTTCTCGCTATTTATTTCCCGAAAAAGAATACATGTAAAGGTCAGACTTCATCTGGTTTATCCACAAGTTTATACACATATCCACCTTTGTAAAATAAACTCCAAAATAACTTTTCCACATTATCCACAATTAATAAAAAAGTTATCAACATTTTATATACACAATAAAACCCACATTATCAACAGATAATATGGGTTTTATCCACAAGCTGTGGTTAATTTTGTGTATAACTATGCTTCAATATCTAATCCTGGATTTGCATTTAAAGCTAATGTAGCACGTTTTCCTTGTTCATATGCAATTGTACCTGCCGCCGCAATCATTGCCGCATTATCTGTGCATAAAGATAATGGAGGGATAATTAGCTCAATATTTTCTTTTTGTGCAAATTCTTCTTCTAAACGTGCACGAAGTCCTTTATTAGCAGCTACTCCACCAGCTAGAAGCAGTTGCTTTACGTTATACGCTTCTGCTGCACGGGATGCTTTCGTTACAAGCACATCTATTACACTCGCTTGGAAACTTGCTGCTAAATCTTCCGGTGCAATTTCTATCCCGCGTTGTTTTGCGTTATGCACAGTGTTGATAACTGCTGATTTCAATCCACTAAAGCTGAAATCATACGAATCAGGTTCTAGCCATGCACGAGGCAAATCAATTGTTGGTTCTCCTTCATGTGCAAGGCGATCAATATGAGGACCACCTGGATATGGCATAGATAACGTACGAGCTACTTTATCATATGCCTCTCCAGCTGCATCATCCCTCGTTTCACCAATCACTTCGAATGAACCATGCTCTTTCATATAAACAAGCTCCGTATGCCCACCAGATACAACAAGTGATAGTAGTGGGAATTGAACTTCTTTTACTAAACGATTCGCATAAATATGACCAGCGATATGATGAACACCAACTAGAGGAATATCATGTGCAAAAGCTACTGCTTTCGCTGCATTTACCCCTATTAAAAGCGCCCCTACTAAACCAGGTCCTTCTGTTACAGCAATTGCATCAATATCATCAAATGTGATATTTGCTTCTTTTAAAGCTTCTTCTAACACAACTGTAATTTCTTCTACATGATGACGGGATGCAATCTCTGGTACAACTCCGCCAAAACGTTTATGACTTTCAATTTGTGATGCAACTACGTTTGCAATAATTTCCGTTCCATTTTTAACAACTGCTACTGCTGTTTCATCACAACTTGTTTCAATACCAAGTATAATCGTCTTTTTTTCCATTATATATTCACCCACATTACGAGACCATCTTCCTGATTGTCTGCATAGTATCGTTTACGAATTCCACCATTTTGAAATCCGTATTTTCTGTATAACTGTTTTGCTACTTCATTTGATACACGTACTTCAAGTGTCATCGTTTTTACCCCTAAATCTTTCGCTTCGGAAATAACTTCTTTCAATAAAGCATCCCCTAGCTTTTGACCTCTGTATTCTGGCAAAATAGCTATATTTGTTATATGTGATTCATCAATAATTATCCACAATCCACAATACCCAATTACACGACCATCTTTTTCTAGCACAACATAATGTGCATGTTCATTCGTCGTTAACTCACGGTGAAAGGCATCTGCAGTCCAAGGAGTTGAAAAAGACGCTTCTTCAATAGCTACAATTTGAGCGATATCATCGAGTTCCATCTTTCTAAATATCATATCCATCTTCTGCAAACCCCTACTTGTTTTGACTTTCTAACCACTTTGTTTCGGCCTCAGCTAAACGAAGGTAACTAGGAACAAATGAATGCACATCTTGTTCTTCTTTTTGCAATCCTAAGAACGCTAACTCACTTGGTCTTGGGTTATTTTTAGTGAAAGGAGCAAATACAGCTTGATTGCCTAAATGTTCTATTATTGTTTCTTTGTGCAGTTTAACATCGTTACCAATAAATAAAACCTGCTTGCCTTTATCTTTTAACATTTGCAACCAGTCTACAATAAGGATGATTCGGTCTTCTTCTATAGAAGTGACATTCTCTCCTTCATATGTATATAACCCAGTATAAATTTGTCCACGTCTTCCATCGAATAAAGGACAGATTAATCCATCAAAATTAGCTCCGTTTGCAGCTACTACCTCTAAACTTGATACACCTACAATCGGTATTTGAAGTGACCAAGCTAATGTTTTTGCAGCTGTCACACCTATGCGAACACCTGTATATGATCCAGGTCCAGCAGCTACAACGATTTTAGTTAATTCTTTCGGTTTTACACCGCATTCTTTTAACAGTTGTTCTACAGCTGGCATAAGACGTACAGAATGGTTTTTTGTTAAGTTTGTAATGATTTCCCCAATTACGTTTTCTTCCTCAATAAGGGATACACCCATTACGTAATTTGAAGTATCAATTGCTAGTACTTTCATCTTGTAATAGCTCCTCACATAATCTAATATATCGATCTCCAATTGGCTCGAGTACAATTTTCCTTGTATCATCTCCAGCATGGAATAAACTAATTTGTAACTTCTCATTTGGTAAAAATGCTTCTATTAAATGAGCCCATTCTACTACGGTAATTCCTTCACCGTAGAAATACTCATCAAAACCTAAGTCCTCTTCACTTTCTGCTAAGCGATACACGTCCATATGATATAGCGGCAATCTCCCTTTATATTCTTTAATAATATTAAAGGTAGGACTATTTACAACTCTTTTCACTCCAAGACCTTTTGCTAGTCCTTTTGTAAAAGTTGTCTTACCAGCCCCTAGATCTCCTTCTAAAATAATTACATCTTGTGCCCCGACAAGTCCACCTAGTTTTTCTGATAATCTTTGTGTTTCCTCAGAGGATTTTGTTGTTATTTCATATTTACTCACAGACTTCACCTACTTTACTCACAATGTTCTCTGCTCTTTATTATACAGGTTTTGAATATATAAAAAAGTCCTTAGGAGTTTTCCTAAGGATAGTTTGACTGTCTTTATTAGTTTTTTGTTAAAACAAATAAAAAAATACGAAACAACATGTTTCGTTCTTTTCTTTATATAAAATGGCGGTCCCGACCGGGGTCGAACCGGCGATCTCCTGCGTGACAGGCAGGCATGTTAACCACTACACCACGGGACCATTTGGTTGCGGGGACA
>NZ_VLTE01000083.1:0-7810 GCF_007558965.1 Bacillus sp. HY001
TATCTATCATTCCACTTTTCCAAAAAGTAGTTAAATACAAATCGTGAACAACCAATTGTTTTCGTAATAGCCATTTTTTGTTCTAAACTAGGATAAATTCGAAACTGATACGCTTTATGGATAAGCACCGCTTTTCACCTCACTTCCTTTTTTTATTTGTTTACAATCTTTTTCACGATATGCATGGGAACGATATCATGATATAACCAAATAATACTGATCACGTATCATTTCTTCTTTTTTGTCGAAAGTCCTCTGTCCCTTTCAAAAAAATACAAATGAAACAATTTCGTAGATGTAAAAATTCCTCTGAGCTATAACATTTTCTTTCTATAAGAACGAACTGATTACGATACCGGTACCTTATACTGATTCTTCACCAATAAGAACCTTTAGGCTGTTGCCTAACCGTCATTCAGCTCCCACCTACTCATTGGAACATGTCCTACCCATTCCTTGAGGTAGGAGTTTTCTGTCGGGAAATGATAAAAAGAGACTACTTTATCCCCTACGTTTAAATTTGTTACTTTATTACCAACTTGAATAACTTCACCATAACTTTCATATCCAGTTTTTCTTGGATAAATAGGATTTGTATCTGAACCATCCGATTCTTTATACTGTGGTAACTCTGCTCCAATACTTATTGCACCTGCAATTGTTTTAACGATAATTTCCTCATCCTGTATGGACTTAATTTTATCAGTTTGCCAATTCAATTGTTTAGGTCCTTCTAAAACTAACTTATATTGTTCCATAGCTTCCCTCTCACTTTATAAAAATATATTCTCACTAAATTGCAAACCATGTATAATAGATTCATCTAAAATTTAAGCTATAAAGTTGGTTAGCAACCAACAGTGATAATATGATAATTGAATTTGATGGATATGGAATTAATGAGTATGTTATTGGCCTTAACTGTTCTCTAAACGAATTAAGAACAATGTATTTAAATGTGAAAAATGAAGAGATATCTAATGAAGAGCTTCTAAGCTTATTTTGTGTACATTACCATTATAAAAAAATCCCAAAATTACTACGAGAAGTCGTCACGAGCGATGTTGTCATTGATTTAGATACGGACTATATTTATATCCCTAATAGATAACAATACATTAGATTAAAAGAATAAGAATTACGATTCAGCTAAGTGTTTAATGAAATAAGTAAATGCCCAAATTAATGTCGCAAATTGAGTGACAAAATACATTGTCCATTCAAAACCAGTCAATTTTCTCTCTCGTCTAACCTTTTTTAAATATCTGTAAAATATAAATGTACTAAAAAACATTAGTAACAACGATAATTGCTGTAAATCATCGACTATACGTACCCCCATAGACTCGATCACCTTCCTATTCAAAATAAATGCTATACTTTAAGGATATCATTTATTGGTAGTTTATTTCCATTTAAAACAATTATATCCTAAACAAAAAGAGCACTCAACAATTGAGTGCTCTAAAAAGTATTAACATAACACTTTTCTTCTACTTTTTATCACTAAGTTCTATCACTTCCGGTATATGATTACTATCATATTTTCTCGTATAGATTTCACCATCTGGAGTAACTAACTGTAATGTAATTTCACCACAAACACCATGTGGTATTTCAAATTTACCTTCTGCATTTGAAATACTACGTTCCTTACTTTCGATTGTGTCTTCATAAATTTTCACATTAGATATAGGTTCGTTATTTTGATCTACGATAATACCTCTTGAATACTTACCAACCGCAATGCATTGATCATCTTTTTTATAATAATTAGTCACAACAATAGCTCCAATTATTATAGCGATACACACAAACAAGAGAATTATTTTGCGTCTCACAACAAACCTCCTTATTCATTTTTTTCTTTTTTAAATTGAAAGGTTATACGCTCCACTTGTCTGATTTCCTCAATTACTTTACGAATTCCTTCTTCAATTCTATCTTCCTTCACATTCGATATGTTTAACTTTAATAGTCGTTCTTTCGGAAAACCTCTCACATAATTTTTATCAATCGTATCAATACTTATTTGCATTTCACCTAGTCTTTGTAAAAACATTTCTGAAATACTCATTTTATACAATTCTAAACAAGTGTGGATTCCAAGTGTATTTTGCTTCGTATATGTAAATAAAAGCGGATTTTCATTATGCATTCTTTCTAATGTTGCTGCTAGTTTTTTAGATCTATCGTGATAGGAAGATTTAATTTTATTTTTATGACGTTCAAACATGCCACTCTTTATATAAATTTCTAAAGCAGCTTGGGATATCATCGGGCTATCGATATCTAAAATCTTTTTATATGTATGGAAATCATTTGCGATGGATGGCGGAATGACCGCAACTCCAACCCGTAAACCTGGAAAAATAATCTTAGAGTAACTTTTTAAATATATTACGTGATTACAATTATCCAAGCTATATAACGGATCTGCTTTTGAATCTGTTTCTAAATCTGCTAAATAATCATCTTCCACTATAAATACATTATATTTCTTAGCCAATAACACAATTTTTTCTTTCTCATCTTTAGAATAAGAAGTTCCAAGCGGATGATGATATCTCGGTATCGTATAAAAGAATTTTATTTTACCTGTTCGAAATATACGCTCCAATTCATGCAAGTCAATACCTTCATTCGTACGTTTAATACCGATTACAGGAATTTTATTTATTTCTAGATACTCAATATATAAATGATATGTTGGCTGTTCAATTAATATCGTTTCATTCTCATTTGGAAATGGTATAGAAGTTAGTATAGCTAGCGCTTGTTGTACACCTGACGTTATAAAAATATTTTCTTCTTTAGTGAAGACTTGATAATTTGCTAATTGTTTTTGAATGACCGGAATTAAAGACGGTAAACCTTTCGGCGTTCCATATACGAACAAGTCATTTTTATACGTATCAATGGCCTTATTAATACAATGTTGAAAATCTAAATATGGGAAAACATCTGGATCTGGTGCTGAGGAAGCAAAATCAATTATTTCGTTATTTTCTATGGTATTCCCAGATTTTTTAACAACGTAGTACCCACTTTGAGGCACAGAATAAATAATATGACGCTTTTCTAATTCATGTAGCGCCCGGATAACCGTTGCCTTATTACAATCATATTGCGTGACTAGTGTCCGAATAGACGGTAGTTTCTTACCTTCTTTTATCTCCCCATTTTGAATCATACTTTCTAAGTCGTTGAAAACATGTAAATACTTATACATCATTACCACCTCATCATTTAATTTGTCCCGGTACAGTTTGTATTTGTTCACATTGTAGCACTAGATCAGAAAGTTTACTATGTACGTATACTGGCCAGTAAGAAATCAACTACTATGGGGTGAAATTATGAAAAATACAACAAAAGCATATATATCAGCATTACTCTATTCATTTATTATTGGATTTTCCTTTTTATTCGTGAAACTAACACTAACCATTACAAGCCCTCTTGATACTCTGGCTCATCGTTTTACAGTTGCTTTCATAGCAGCAAATATTCCGGTTATTTTTGGATTCATAAAGTTAAATATATCATTTAAAAATATACTTTCTCTTTTACCAATTGCGATTTTTTATCCAGCACTTTTTTTTGCTCTTCAAGCTTTTGGATTAGTGTATACAAGTTCATCTGAAGCAGGAATTATACAAGCGGTGATCCCAATATTTACGATGATCTTAGCTTCCTATCTTTTAAAAGAGTATACGAATACATCACAAAAAATCTCTGTACTCATCTCCGTCATCGGTGTCATTTATATATTTATAATGAATGGTCTAGGGGCTTATGAAACTAGTATCATCGGCGTTATTCTTATTTTGTTATCGGCATTATCATCTGCTTTCTATAATGTATTAGCACGGAAAATGGCAAATAATTTCAAGCTGATGGATTTAACTTATACAATGACAGCGATTGGTTTTATTAGTTTTAATTTAATTGCTATCGTCAGCCATATAAACAAAGGGACATTAACTATATACTTTAAACCATTTATGAACGGAACATTTCTTATCTCCATTTTATATTTAGGTTTGCTATCTTCTTTACTAACGGCATTGCTATTAAACTATTCGTTATCTTATATTGAAGCAGCTAAAATAAGTGTTTTCAGCAACTTATCTACACTTATTACAATTATCGCGGGTGTTGTATTCTTACATGAACAAATCGCATACTATCACATCATCGGAACAATTTTGATTATTCTTGGAGTTGTGGGCACAAACTTCCTAGGAAAAAAAGGGGTTGTAGTAAAGAAGAAGAATACTTCCTTAAGTAAATAAAAAGTGAGGTATATGTTATGCAGCATTTAAATACGATTGATATTAGTAACGTTCTAGAATTAGAAAAGACTCTTTCTACTTTATTAAATGAAGTGATTTCTTCAAAACTAGAGCTTGAAAACTGGTTAAAAGATCAGTCAAAAATAATTTGGGAAATCGAAGAACAATTAAGATCGCACTATATCGCCTTTCAATGTAATACAGATAATAAAAAAATAAAAGATGCTTTTGAATATGATCAACAATTTGTAAGGCCTCTTTTGAAACGTTATCAGAATTCATTTGATAATAAATATTTAGAGTCCCCTTTTCGAATGGAACTTGATCCAAAAACGTATAGCTTACTAGATAAAAAAATTAAGAACGCGCAAACATTATTTTGTGAAAAGAACATTCATTTAGAGATAACTGAAGACAAACTAGTAACACAGTACTTCGAAATTACAGGTGGTTTAACTGCACTATGGGACGGTGAAGAGAAAACAATTACTGAACTACAGTCTTACTTACAAGATCCGGATCGTCATATAAGAAAAAATGCAAAAACGCTCATTTCTGAAACATTCTTATCTGTTGAAGATACATTACAACATATATTAAATGAATTAATCGCAATCCGTCACCAAAAGGCCAAAAACATTCAATTAGATAATTATCGTGATTATATGTTTAAAAAACATGAACGATTTGATTATACGCCTGATGACTGCTATGAGCTCGCTGAATCTATTCGTAAATACGTAGTACCACTTATCGATAAAATATTTAATGAGAAAAAATCTGAACTTCAAGTAGATAATCTTCGTCCATGGGATCTAAAAGCAACCGCACCAAATCAAAAAGTATTGAAACCTATCGAAGATGCGAGTGATTTAGTCGAAAAAAGTTCTCGTATTTTACACAAACTAAACCCAGAATTTTCTGCATTATTAAGCCGTATGCATAAAAATAATTGCTTAGATTTAGAAAGTCGTAAAGGAAAAGGACCTGGAGGATTTTGCGAACACTTACCTGCTTCGCAACTATCTTTTATCTTCATGAATCTCAATCATACACATTATGACGTTACTACTTTCCTCCATGAAATGGGCCATAGTATTCATAATGAATGTATGAATCAACTAGAGCTACAAAAATATTTAGAAATCCCTTCAGAATCAGCTGAGCTTGCTAGCATGACAATGGAATTATTTTCGATGGAATATTGGGATACATTTTATGAGAATACAGAAGAATTTATAAAAGCAAAATTAGATTTCTTTATAGATATTGTTAAGTACTTACCACAAATGCTTATCGTTGATCAATTCCAGCATTGGATGTATGAAAATCCTAATCATACTGCTAAGGAAAGAAACGAAAAATATTTAGAATTACATAACACTTACCAATCGAGGGTCGTAAATATCGAAGGCTATGAAAATTGGGTAGCAACTGGCTGGTTACCTGTACTACACATATTCGAAATACCATTCTATTACATCGAATATGCTATCGCACAACTTGGTGCGTTGCAAATGTATAAACAATATAAAGAAAATCCTAAACAAGCAATAGAGAATTATAAAAAAGCTTTATCATTAGGTAGCTCTAAATCTTTAACTGAAGTATATGAAGCAGCTGGTATTCGTTTTGATTTTTCTGGCGAAACGATTAAAGAACTAATGTTATTTGTAGAGGGCGAATTAGAGTCACTTGAACAATTGTAAGAAGAAAGCTGTTCCTATATTTTAGGTTCAGCTTTCTTATTTATTTTATCTTTTTCGGCAAGAAGACTCCATCTGATTTGTGTTACGGGTGAAACCCAACAATTCAGGTGGAGATGAATTGCCGTCAGAAGGTAGGCTGAACTCTTTCGTTTCGCTTATAACAATTTTCCCGGGGGAATGTTGGTTTCTTTTTGTCTTACGATATGTCGGAAATAAGGAGGGAATATATCTTAAGGTAACGAAATTGGATAATCATAATCCTTTTGTTACTTGCACCAAAAGGAATGAATAAGTTAATTCTTTAAGAAAGGTGGTGAAAACAATGGCTAAAAAGAAAGCGGTGAAAGTATTACGGAAACAAAAGAAAAGAGAAACGCTGCAACGATTCACGCAGAAACAAAATATCGGACGAGCTTGTCTTACGGCTAAAGAATTTCGTTTACTTCAGCGTATGTCACATAGTTCAAAAGCGTTGCGAAATGTTGGATTGTATACGATGAAACAAAGTTACCTGAATAATAACAGGATGGCTACTGTAAAAGAAGTGGACACTGCCATGCAAGCCGATATGAACTACTGGGGCATGCAATCAAACTCTGTTCAAGCCATTCGTAGAGCCTTGTATGCAGAAGTAAAGAGCTTTTTTAAAGCAATGGAACAGTGGAAGAAACATCCTGAGAAGTTCACAGGTCGTCCTAAGTTTCCGAATTATTCTCGTTCTACTGATAAACGAATTATTGAAATCTATCAAGTTCCAAAAGTGGATGAGAACGGGTTTTGGATGATTCCGATGAGTGTGGCATTCAGAAAAAAATTCGGTTCCATTAAAATACGTATGCCGAAAAACTTAAGACATAAAAAAATTTCATACATTGAGATTGTACCGAAGCAAAAAGGTCGGTTCTTTGAGGTGCATTACACATATGAGATGCACGTTTCTCAAATGAAGAAACCATCTACGACTACGAGTAACGCTTTGAGTTGCGATTTAGGTGTAGATAGATTAGTAAGTTGCGTAACCAATACAGGTGATTCATTTTTAATTGATGGGAAGAAATTAAAATCTATTAACCAGTACTTCAACAAAATGATACGTCATCTCCAACTGACAAATATGGAAAACGGAATTTCAAAACGCGTTGTAACGAATACAATGGCTGCACTTTGGCATAAACGGGAACGACAAATAAACGGTTATATTTCACAAACTGTAGGTCTGTTGTTCAAAAAAGTGAAAGCATTTGGCATAGATACAATTGTCGTAGGGTATAACGCTGGCTGGAAACAAAAATCTGATATGGGAAAAAAGAATAATCAAAAGTTTGTTCAAATCCCGTTTCATAAACTGATTGCGGCAATTGAGAATAAATGTATAAAAGAAGGTATCCGATTTTTGAAACAAGAAGAAAGCTATACTTCAAAAGCTAGTTTTCTGGATAAAGATCCGGTTCCGGTTTGGTCTAAGGATGATAAGACCCATTATTACTTTAGTGGCAAACGAATCACGCGCGGTCTGTACCAAAGTAAATCAGAGAAATGCATTCACGCTGATATTAATGGTGCGCTGAATACATTGGAAAAATCAAGAGTGGTAGAATGGGAGGACAATCTCAAAGTGAAAACGCCGATTCTATTAGAAGTGCAAAAACGTAAGGTTGTTGCTTCGCGCATAGCTTAGTGGGTGTGTCAACCATCCATGTGTACTCGACTTGTCGGGGCTTGTAGTACACGCCAGATTCATCTGAGTGGTGGCTTCTTTCATAAGGAAGAACTGCTCTTTTTCGAAAGGGTGGTGCAAGTGGG
>NZ_VLTE01000084.1:0-2243 GCF_007558965.1 Bacillus sp. HY001
CATCTACTGGATATTACAATCCTATAGTGATTTCAGCAGATGGGTTATATATATCAACAATTCCCCATGGAACTCTATACAATTTATAGAAAGATTTTAACTGATAAGTAAATGTTCATTTGAAATAACGATTTTATTAAATAGGTAAAAAAAGGGCACCTGACCAGGGTGCCCCGCCCATAACTATGAATAACAATCCATAATAATATATGTGACTTTTGCCCAATCGTGATGGAATCCAATAAAATCTTTATTTTTGAAAAAAGAGGTGATTAATTGATAAGTAAGTGTTCATTTGAAATAACGATTTTATTAAATGGGTAAAAAAAGAGCACCTGACCAGGGTGCTCCGACCATAACTATGAATAACAATCCATGATAATATATGTGACTTTTGCCTAATGGTGATGGAATCCAATAAAATCTTTATTTTTGAAAAAGAGAGGTGGTTCTTTGTACTGGCTATTTTATCAGTTTGATAATGGGAAAATTGTAAATCCTCCTATTACAATACCATTATTTGTTGCAATAGGAGGATTGGAAGTCCTAAGTTAAAGAAATAAGAATTTGTTTTTCAATGCATGTTATTGATCTTAAAGGCGAATGGAATTTTGTTGAGAGTCAATTGTAGAAAGAGAAAGAGTATTGGGAAGGTATTTCTCATATCAAGAAGTCGTTTAAAAAATATATGTTGAAGAATATTTTTAGTTTATTATTTAGAAAGCATGACATATACACAGGAGATTAATACAAATTGTCTTATATACTTAAGTTTCTATAAAATCGTAAATTTAATAAAAGACGAGAGGTAAATATAATAACACAAATAATCTATTTTCTTATATATAATAAATAAATCATTAATAATTCCAAGCTATCAATTTAATTATCAAGAAATGCAATCATATAGATTTTAAAGGGGATCATATTAGTATTTCTAGCGCAGATGATCGGTAGTATTTTAGATAAGAGTATATTCCATCCATTACAGATGTATTTATTTGAAATAAGAACCATTTAGTGAATTAATAATGAGTGCCACTTTAAAAGAAGAGAGGGCTTAGAATGGATAATGATGTTACATAAATATTTTATTTTTGTAAAAAAATGTTGTTTACAAAAGATAAGAAAGCGTACACTAACTAAAAAAGCTAATGCTAATATTGATACTAAAAAAGAGACATTTCTACTTACTTATATTGGTGGATAAAAAGGGGGTATATCATGTTAAATGCTTTTGAAAATAATTTTATTGAAATAATTAATGCTACAGAAAATAATCTGAAAAATATTCATTTAAAGATACCAAAGAAAAAGACGACAGTGTTTGTTGGTCTTTCAGGATCGGGAAAATCATCACTTGTCTTTGATACACTAGCTGCAGTATCAAGGAGGGAGTTAAATGAAACATTTCCAAGTTTTACACAACAATATTTACCGAAATATGGTCAACCTCATGTGGAAAATATTAAACATTTACCAGTAGCAATTGTGGTCGAACAACAACCGATTGGAAAAAGTGCTAGATCCACTTTAGCAACCTATACTGGAATTTATTCGTTAATAAGATTAATGTTTTCTAGGATTGGCAAACCTTTCATTGGATATTCTGAACATTATTCTTTTAATTTACCTCAAGGGATGTGTCCTACCTGTCAAGGATTAGGATATATCGATGAGATTCACGAAGACCTATTAATTGACAAGAACAAGTCACTTAATGAAGGAGCTATTACTTTCGTTAGTTTTGGACCAGGAACTTGGCGATGGGAAGGATACGCCAATAGTGGTTTATTTGATTTGGACAAACCACTTAAAGACTATACTCCAGAAGAATTTGAAATGTTTATGCATGCCCCGCGTCAAAAATTAGAAAACCCTCCTAAAGAATGGGGGAAAACTGCGTTATATGAAGGCTTGGTACCTAGGATAAAACGTTCCATTATTCAAAGCGCTGAAGGTCGACATCACAAAGCAGCAATTGAAGCTGTTGTTACTAAAAAAAACTGTCCGAATTGTAAGGGGACAAGGTTAAATTCAAAAACATTAACAAGCCGAATTAATGGATATAATATTGCAGAGGTCTGTTCCATGGATTTAATTCATCTTGTTGGATTTATTCAGAAAATCACAGAACCAATAGCCAAGGGTGTAACGCGTGAAATATTATCAAAAGTAAACGCATTAATTGATATTGGTTTAGGATATCTATCCCTAAATCGTGGAACAGACACTTTATCAGG
>NZ_VLTE01000085.1:0-4654 GCF_007558965.1 Bacillus sp. HY001
AATCCTGTAGTAATGATACAGTATATGCACAGAGAATCACTTAGGTGTTTTGTTAAGAAAGAAGCATCAATAATCAATCAGCCTACTGTCTAGATGAAAAGAGTTTGCCTGACCCACGAAAAATATGGAACATTAATTCCTGCTGCTCATACATATGGTCTCGCATTTGGAAAATTTCTTAGCTTTAAAATAAATCATCTGATTCAATGAAATGTAATGCCTATCATCACCTATTTTTATATGTACCTCAGACGAATTCCTATACCTCCGTTACTCTTCGATCATATTGTATTTGTACGAGGTGGTGTAAAATGTTTAAATTATATTTAGATCCTGGTCACGGGGGAGTGGACCCAGGAGCTATTGGCAATGGGATGCAGGAAAAAGAAATTACCTTAAATATTTCCCATAGCATCCGGAATCTCTTGGAAAACCATTATGAAGGCCTGCAAATTAAAATGAGTAGAACAGCAGATATTACGCGCAGCTTGAAAGAACGTACAGATGATGCGAATGCTTGGGGTGCAGATTATTTTCTATCCATCCACGTTAATGCATTTAACGGTTCAGCTCATGGGTATGAAGATTATATTCATAACAGTTTGTCTGATTCATCGAGAACAGCGTTAATTCGGGACATTATGCATGAAGAAATTGTCAAAGTAAATAACTTGCATAACCGTGGTAAAAAAAAGGCCGATTTCCATGTACTGCGAGAAACCAGAATGCCCGCTTTATTAACGGAGAACGGATTTATTGATCATGCAAGCGATGCCCAAAAATTAAGAGACCCGAATTGGCGGCAAGCGGTTGCCCAAGGGCATGTTAATGGGTTAGCACGCGCGTTTAATTTGAAGAGAAAATCGACTAATCTGAAAAGCAATATGGCTATTAAACGTGTAATTGTTGACGGTGTGCAAGTAGGTGCTTACGCAGAAGAAGAAAATGTGTTGAGAACTGTAAAACGCAACCTGAGAACAGCACAAAGGATTATTATTGAAAATGTGTAGTTTCGTTGGGAAAACGGTTGCTTGACTGCGAGCACCTTAAAGTTTTATCAAAATGGATAACTAGGCTGGATGAACAAAATATACGCTAAGCCTTTGATGTGACGGGCTTAGCATTTTTTTCTTGCTCTAAGTTAGTCCGGCCGATATAAGCCAGGACTAGCTTAATATCAGATGAATAGAACGAAGTTGTTGAGGGAATTATAGGGGTACAGCCAACATTTCGGAAGTTTTGTACGCTAAGCGAATTTTAACTAAAAAAAGTCGAATTCCTGTACGCTAAGGAACCGACTTTTTTTAACTGACTTGTTCAACTAAACAAGCTACCGTTTGAAATAGAACTTTATACTTCACTATTAATAAGGATTTCACAAGTTAAATTAAGTTAGAATCTTTCCATATTCTTATACAATTAACTAAGGTTTTTTTTGGAAAGAAAGTTTATATATATCTGGCATAGCAAGCTTCTTCCAGAATTCAAAATCGTATTGTTCATCAAAATAATTCATCATTAGTACCATAATATTTCCATGTGTTCCTACAACAACATTTTTGCCTTCATATTTATCTAAAGCCATTTCAATGCCTTTAATTCCTCTTTGTTGGGCACTCTTGTTTGACTCTCCACCTTCCCAAGAAAAATCAGGGTTGTCCCAAACCTTTCTAATTGCTTGCTCAAAATCATTAACATCTTCCTTCGTTAGCTTTCTTTCTTTAAATTCATCTACAATTTGAATCTCCCTGCCCAGTGTTAATGCTATTCCTTCAACCGTTTGTATAGCCCTTAAATATGGACTTGAGATAACATGATCAATGTTTTCTTCTCTTAGTAACTCTTTGACTTTGTAAGCATCTTTTAGTCCTTTTTCTGATAAGGGTCTTTTTAATTCCTCTGGTGTGTAAGTAGAATGGGCATGTCTAACCAAATACAAATTTGTTAGCATTGGAACCTCCTAATAATATGTATAATTATTTATAAATCCTTTTTTGTGGAATCACTCCTCTAACACCACCTGTGGGGTCATTAATATCGTTAAAGTATCTTGGTATTAAGTGTATGTGACAATGAAAAATCGTTTGACCTGCTGTCTCCCCACAATTCACTCCAATGTTGTAACCTTCCGGTTTATACCTTGAATCCAATAATGATTTACTTCTCTGAAAACAACGGTGGTAAAATCCCTAATAACAACGGTGTGAAATTCCCCAATAATAACGGATAATTATCTCAAAAACAACTTGGAGTGTAGAGAGATAATGATCAAGGATGGGGAATTTTTTATGATTAAAGAGTATCACTCAAAAGGTTGGACTCAGATTGCTATAGCAGAATTAACAGGCTTTGATCCAAAAACAATACGAAAATACTTAAATCAAAATGAGTTACCAAAGAAAAAAAAACAACCTCACGGTAAATTGAAAACAAGCCTTTTAGATCCATATAAAGACTATTTATTAAGACGGTTAAAGGAAGGTACCACTAACTGCGAAGTGCTTCTTGAGGAAATTCAATCTATGGGTTATCCAGGAAAGATGACTATTTTAAGAGATTTCATCAGACCTTATCGCCAGAAACCAAAGAAACAATCGAGTATCCGTTTTGAAACACCTCCTGGAAAGCAAGCACAGATGGACTGGGCAGAGATTGGAGAACATGAGGTTGATGGGAAGAAACAAAAGCTTTATGTATTTATCATCGTTTTAGGTTACTCCCGTATGAAATACATGGAAATTACAAATACGATGAATATGGAGCAGCTAATGAAATGCCACATGAATGCATTTGCCTATTTTAACGGCGTTCCTGAACACATACTCTATGACAATATGAAAACGGTAGTCACCTTACATAGTCCAACACAAATACGTTTTAATCGAAAGTTCGAAGAATTCCTAGCTTACTATGGAGTTGTTCCGAAAGCGTGTAAACCAGCAAGACCACAAACCAAAGGGAAAGTAGAAAGTGCGGTTGGTTACCTTAAGAAGAATTTTCTGCAAAGAAAACAAAAGAATACACTTCATGAGATGAATGAGATGTTAAGTGGATGGCTGGACAAAGTGGCCAATAAAAAACCGAATCAAACGACGCTTGAGCCACCTCTACAGCGTTTTGAAGAGGAACAAAAACACTTATTACATTGGAATACGAGACCCTTATTCCCAATAAGTAAATGGAAGGTTACTTACGTAACGGAAAGCAGCATGATTTCTTATAATGATCGAAACTATTCGGTTCCTTATCGTTATAAAGGGATGGAAGTAAAGGTGAAGGAAACTCTTGATCATCATTTAGAGATCTATTTTGATCTAGAGTGCATCGCTACTCATCCGATTATTTCTGGGATCAATAAATCATTAACGGATATCAACCACATAAAGAACATAAAAAAAGAGCCAGATGTGACACAAAACGGTTTGGCGACCCGTCACATTCAGCCCTCTAATCATGAAGTGGAACAACGTTCACTTCACGTGTATGAAGAACAATTAAAAGCTGGTGATCACAAATGAACGCACAACTTATAACTGAACGTCTTAAGAAAGTTGGCTTGGTTTACATAGCCAATCAATTAGATGGCATCCTAGAAGATGCCTCTAAACATAATGTAACATATTCTGAATTTCTAAACACCCTTCTTCAACATGAAATTGAACACAAAGAAGGTGCAGCACTAGAAACTAGAATAAAGAAATCAAAGCTACCGTTTCACAAGACTATCGAAGACTTTGACTTCTCATTTCAACCAAGTGTTAGCGAACGGCGTGTAAAAGAAGTAATAACTGGTCGTTATATTGAGAATGGAGAAAATATCTTATTATTAGGACCGCCAGGTGTTGGTAAAACCCACTTGGCGATAGGTTTCGCTATCGAAGCACTTCGTCAAGGATACACAGCTTACTACACCCGGGCCGATGATTTCATTACTTCCTGCCGCAAGGCAGAACAAAGGGGAACCACTTCTCGCCTGGTCCGATCGTTAAGTAGGTGCGATGTACTCATAATTGATGAAATGGGATACTTTCCGTTTGATGAGTTAAGTGCAGATTTATTCTTTCGTATCATTTCAAAACGTTATGAAAAAGGGTCAATTATTTTAACCTCTAACAAATCGTATATTGAGTGGGGGAAAATATTTGGCGATGACGTCCTAGCAACAGCGGTTTTGGATAGATTGTTGCATTACTCCACAACTTTCAATATCAAAGGACAATCATTTAGACTTCGTGAAAAGCAAAAAGCCGGCATACAACCGGCCGTTAATTAGTAATAGGGAATTTTGGACCGCTGAAATTAGGGAAAATAGAACCGCTGTTGACATCTCAATACTAATTTATCTATTGAAAGTTTTTCTTCAATAGTTAAACCAAAATAATCCTCACAGTGTCTCTTCGGTACTATTAACATATGACCTTTATTTACTGGGAATTTATCATAAAAACATTTAGCTTTATCATTTTCAAATACAACACTTTCAATATGGCCTAGTCACAGGGTTGCTGCTCTAGTCCGTCAGATGATTTACATAAAATGTAATTTCTGCAACCGACTTACTGAGGCAACCCTATAGCGCCTTGTCTAAATACCTATACAGCGTGGTCTTACTGATACCAGTCGCCACTGTAATTTGCTTAATTGTATAGTCTTT
>NZ_VLTE01000086.1:0-39575 GCF_007558965.1 Bacillus sp. HY001
TCCGTTGGCATACTGATGCGAATATTCTTATTGCTATTCAACTGTTCGTCAGTCAGAAAGGTGAGGAAAGTAAAGCTACTAACACAGGTTTACAAACTATGATAGAAGTTCTCATACAAGCACAACAGGCAGCTATGATGGCAACGATTGCCGCTTCATCTGTAGCAACCTCTTCAGCTAGTAGTAGTTCATAATGTGTAACTACTTTAATAAGGAAGATAAAAAAGCCCATCACTTTCTAATGAGTGATGGGCTACCTGTTTTTATATAATCAGCACTATCTTTTAGACGCCTTCAAATGTTTAAGTTGTGTAACAATCATAATGCTAATAACAACGAGTAAAAACCATGAACTAATTTTGCTTAAGTGAACGAGATTCCATACTTCCCGTTGATTTGGATATTGCCATGCTCCGAAAAATGTTGCGATGTTTTCCGCAATCCAAATGAAGAATCCGATAAGGAAAAAGGAGAGAACGAGTGGCATTTTATATGTAACGCCTCGTAATGAAAATTCTACAAATGTCCGAAAGAAAACGATGAATAATAGTAAAGTTAATACCCATCTAAAGTCATATAGAAAATGATGGGCGAAAAAATTGAAGTAAATCATTGCTCCTAAAGGTATTGCAAAAATAGCCCTCGGCCAATGGTGCATTTGTAAATGCAATCTTCTCCACGCTTGGCATATATAACTTGCAACACTTGCATACATAAAGCCACTGTAAAGCGGAACTCCAAAAACTTTTGAATACGCCTCTTCCGGATAACTCCATGAACCGAAATGTACTTTATATATTTCTAGTAGAAGGCCGATAAGGTGAAAAACAGTAATTACTTTTAATTCATCCTTCGTCTCAAGCCCAGTCTTGTACATAATCCACTGCATAAGAAGACATACGATGAGTATGAAATCATATCGGTACAACCCTGGAATCGAAATGGTTTTTGAAAGGGCTAGTGTTAAGAAAATAACGACTGGGAATAAACAGGATAATGCTTGTTCATAAGTAAAATAGAGTAGTTGTTTTACATAAAACATGTTTTCACCTTCTATGAGTTCTTGTTTTGATTGAATAATCTGAAGAATAATTTAGTATACTATAGTTCTAAATGATAGAGAACTATAATTAGTTTGTTTGAAAAAATAAAAAAATGTAAAATGAAGTTAATTCAATGTAGAGGAGATGTGCCAATGTCGGCGCTTATTGTAAGTATCCCGTTTATAAAGCAGTTTATGGAATAAGGGGATAAATAGGTTAAAATAAGTATCCCCGTTATTAAAAAAGGGGGAGTTTGAAATGACAGTGAATCTTTTTCAAAATAAAACAATGAAATTAACAGCTATGAGAGAAGCAGATGCTGAAGTAATGGCTATGTGGCAAGAAGATAGTGAGTATGTAAGGAATGTAGATACAGATGTAGCATTTCCGCAATCGATACAAGAAATAGCGAGTGATGGGCTATTAAAGGGGCGAAGATCGAATAGTGTCGCTTTCATGGTAAGGACAGTTCAAGAAGATCGCTTAATTGGTTTTGTTGCAATTCATGGCATAGAGTGGAATAACAGAACGGGTTTATTAGCAATTGGTATAGGAGATGCAAATGATAGAGGGAAAGGATATGGAAGAGAAGCGATCTATCTTATCTTAAAATATGCTTTCTATGAATTGAATTTGCACCGCGTCGGTCTGGATGTTATTTCTTATAATAAAGCTGCTATTGAGTTGTATAAAAAAATGGATTTTCAGATAGAGGGCTGTATGAGAGAAGCAGTTCAAAGAGATGGGAAGTGTTTTGATCGTATTATTATGGGGATATTGCGGGGGGAATGGATAGAGCTGCAAAAATAGAAATGATGATAACAATTCAATTATTCATACTATGAATAATTGAATAAAAAGGAAAACTAGGTAGGTACTAGTTTTCCTTTTTTATTTTTAGTACTAATTATATGTTCTTATAAATAATTTGTATCCTGCGAATAAAAGAGTACAGCCTAAGACAAATGTTAACATAATCCCAGTTGAAAGATTAATAGAAGGATTAAAAACTAAAGTCGCTGTTTCGCCAGTGAGAACACTGTGAATATTCACGTAAGTAAATGGATTGTAAGAAGACGAGAAACTTTTCATTCCGATAAAAGTTATAATACCTACAATAGACGTTGTAATACTTAGGCTTTTTAGTAAAAGCGATGAAATGTAGTAAAAAGAATATAGAAAAAATGTTAGTAAAACAGTTAGTAATAATACTTGTCCAAAGTAATTTTTCAAAGTGATAAAGTGAAATTGATCTTTAATGGGATTTAAACTATTATACTCACTGCCAAATGGATTAGGCTCTGATCCTTCATATATAAGGACTGGGTAATTGAAGCTCCCGACTCCTTTCGTAAAATAGCTACATAACAAAGGAATGAGTAGCATTAGTAAAACGAAAACAAGTGTAGAAAGGAATCCACTAAAATACTTCGTTAGAAATAATGATTTTCGTTTAATAGGCAAAGTATAGTAAAAATGCAAACCACGCTTCTTATTATTCATTTCAGAAGAAATATTATTTCCGAAAATAAAGCACCCCAATAAAATGAGTACTGGTATATAGTAGTACTGGATTATTTGATATAAAAATAATGAGCCAGTTGTACCATAACGCATAGTGCTCTTTTTCCATTGATCTAAGGCACTACCTGTAAATTGATCGTAAATTGTAAATAGGAAGGGGGTATAAGTAGTATTTTGAATAAATGGTTCAACTGTATTTTTTTTCAGTAATAATAATTCTTCCAACGTTGCTCGTGCTGTAAATAAGGAAATATATTGTTTCTCAATTGCGTAAGGGAATGTGTTAGTGCCTTTTGAGCTCTTGAATATAAATTGTAATTCACTTATATTTTCTTCATATATTTCTTCCCAATTACCTTGAGAATAGTTCGCGATCCATTTGTTCTTCTTTGAAAGAGATTGCTGATATTCTTGAATAGCTAATTTGTTTTCGGTAATTTTTTCAACATCGCCATTTTGTTCAGCTTCAATCTTTTGCAGTTCTAGTTCTTTTAAAGCCTGTTGCGAAATGTTAACGCTATATTGTGCAAATGATAAATTTCCACGCTGGATATCTTTCGCGACAGAATAATTTAAGAAATATAAACTACTAACGAAAAGAATAGAAGTGAATAAAGCAATCCATGTTGTTTTTTTCTTGAAAGATTTTTTGAATTCAAATTGGAAGAGTTGCTTCATATTACACACCTCGCTTTCGATTCATGCATATGGCACATAGTAAGAGCAAAAATGTACTTCCAATTAACACCACTGCACCTAATGGATAATATCCATTATTATCTAAAATGACGCGATCTATTTGTTGATAGGAAAGGGGGGATAGAAACGGATTAAAGCCGATTTTTGATAAAATGAAACCAATGCTCAAAATAAAAGTGAGAATTAAATATGTAACAAGAGTATTTCTTATCCAAAATCCAATGAGCACTAATAAGGAAATAGCTACAGTGGAATAAAATAGACTGTAAGTGAGAGCTGTTTTTAAGTAAGTACCTGAACTAGTAATAGTTTCTGTTTTTGTGAAAAGCGGGTAATTAAAAATATTACCGGTAGATTTTCCGAATATTGTCGGTAGTATATAAGACAGTGAAAATACTAGTAAAATCCATAGGAGACTAACAACAAGTAAACTGAAAAATTTTATTAAGACATAGTGACTACGAGAAATAGGTAAAGTATAGGCTAACTTAATCGTATGGTCTTCAAATTCTTTCGTAATGACTGTACCTAGTAAGAGTAGTAAAATAAGGAATCCTGGGGCATTGAGTAGTAGTGAAATTACTTTTTTCATAAATAGAGATGGTTGAATGGAAAGGTCAAGGTCTTCTTTTGGCAAACCTTGTTGTAATAAGTTTTCATTCAGTTGAATTGCTTTTTTCATATCTTTTTCGCTAGCTGAGAAGCCTCCTTCTACTTGTTGAAAGTGCATAGCTAAGTCATAAACTTTCATTTCAGTCTGTAATTCATTTTTCCACTTGTTATCCTTTACTTCTTGTATAAGTTGATTTAAATGTTTTAATAGCGGAAGTCCAATCTCTAATCGAGATTCAATTTTTGCGTTAGGTCCTTTTTTTAATGAATCTTGATCTCCTGTAACTTGATTAAAAACTTCTGTTTCGTATTTGGAAAAAAAATCTATTTTTTTCATTTGGACTATGTCTTGTTTAAGCGCATTATGAAGAAATAACCCGCAGATGATTAGTATAGTAGCAATGATTAAAGTAAAGAGAATGTTAGAGTAGAGCATTTTTTTTAGTTCGAATAGAAATATTTTCATGTCGTATCACCACATACATGAAATACTTCTTCATATCTTTTTTCAGAACCGATAACTTCTTTTTGAATATCAATAATAGTAATGTTATGAGAATGAAATAGATTAATAAGGTCTTGAATGGTGTGGTGTTCTAATTGAATTCGAAGGCTTTTCTTAGTTAACACTGCTTGTACGTTTTCTTGTAATAAAACGTGTTGTGCGTGTTTTAAATTTGAAAATAAGAAGTGATAATGAATTTTTTCGTACTTTGTCATATCCTCTTCTATTAATTTGCCGTCTTTTAAAAAAAGAATCTTCTTTGTAACACGGTCAATTTCTGATAAATTATGAGAAGAAAGAATGATTGTTGTACCTTCTTCTACTAAGCGTAATAAAATGTTTCTCATCAGTATCGCACTAGTTGGATCCAAACCATTCAGAGGTTCATCAAGGAACATAAGCTTTGGTTTGTTTAAGATTGCCATCGCTAAGAGAAGGTGTTGTTTCATACCTAAGGAGTAATCTTTAATTTTCCTCTTCGCATAATTTTCCATTCCTACATATTTTGCAACTTCATTCATGCGTTCTTTTGAAAATTTTTGCACATCACAAATGAATGCAAGATGGTCGTAGCCGTTTAAATAGTCATATAGTACAGAATTGGCCTGTAAAAAAGAAACGTCTGTAAACACAGAAACATCTTTGTTAGATTTCCCGATCAATTCAATATTTCCAGATGTAGCTGGCAAAAGGTTGGTAACTACATTTAAAAAAGTAGTTTTACCAACACCGTTAGGACCAACTAAAGCCCAAATTCCTGGGGAGTTGATGGTGAGGTTAATGCCATCTAATATTTTTTTATGTTTGTAATTTTTTGATAAATTATTGATAGATAGAATAGTCAACTAGAATTCCTCCTTTTTAATAAATTGGCATAAAATGTAATTGTGCAATTAATTATAACTGAAAATTCAGGTTTATAAAGAGGTATAGATATAAATTTAAGCTTTTTTTTAATCGCATTCTGAAATCTATTATATGAATAATTTAGAAATGAGACTGTGAAGAAAGGAAAAAGAGCACTTGTTGGAGAATTTTTACAATGTGTTGATTAGAGAAAAAGGAGTTATGCAAAATGAATTTAGAAAAAGCAAAACCAGTAAATGAAGAAGTCGCTGAATTAAAGGAACTAATTAAAGAATTGCACGGAAGTGTACATCAACTGCAAAGTGAAGTGCAGCAACTAAGGCACGAAAGACCGGTTGTTGAAGTGCGAAAAGGTGTTCAATTATCACCGGCAATCGTTGGACAAATTGGCGGTATGATATTAGGTGGATTAGCAATTATCGGTATATTTTGGTGAACGAAAAAAAGGTATGCAATGTAGAGCTGCATACCTTTTTCGTTGTCGTTATTTGTCGGTAAGTCGATATTCTCTGTCGAATCGTCGATATACTTAGAAAATCGTTGATATATTCGAAGAAACGATCGATATATTTTAAAAATCGTCGATATAATTTCACGCACTATAACTTTTACATTAAATAACGTAAATAAATATAAGCATGTGATAATAGTAATGCAATGATAGTTAAGGGTAAGCCAATTTTTAAGAAGTCCATATAAGAGAAAGCATGTCCTTCACGTTTTGCAATACCAGCAACGACTACGTTTGCGGATGCTCCGATTAATGTTCCGTTTCCGCCTAAGCAAGCTCCAAGTGAAAGCGCCCACCATAGTACTTCGATTTGCGGAGAGTCGACAGATAATCCGAGCCCTGTAGCTAAATCTTGAATAAGCGGGATCATCGTTGCGACAAAGGGTATATTGTCAATTGTCGCAGATGCGATGCCTGATACCCACAAGATAAGTATCGCAGCGAAACCGATATCGCCATTTGTTACGTCGAGTACTTCTTTTGCAAGTGAAGAAATAAGTCCGATATCAATTAACCCGCCAACGAGAACGAATAGTCCGGCGAAGAAGAAAATGGTCACCCATTCAACGTGGGCAAATACATCTTCAATATCATGTTCCTTTACTCCAATTAGCATAAGAAGTGTAGCGCCTGTCATCGCGACAACGGCAGCGTCTACATGAATAACAGAATGGAGGATAAAGCCTAAAATAGTTAGTCCCAAAATCGTAATTGATTTTAAAAGGAGGCTTTGATCTTTAATGTAATCTTTTTCGTTTAATACCATAAGTTTTTCGATTTGCTCAGGTGTTGTTTTTAGTTTGTTGCGATACATAAAGTAAATAATGCCGAGTGTAACGATAGAAATAATAATTACGATTGGAGCTAAGTTTAGTAAAAAGGCATTAAAATCTAAATGCTTATTTGCTGATCCAATCATAATGTTCGGTGGGTCACCAATTAATGTTGCTGTTCCGCCTATATTTGAAAATAGCACTTCTGAAATCAAATAAGGAACAGGGTTTACTTTTAAAATACGTGTAATGGATAGTGTAACAGGAACGATTAGTAAAACGGTTGTTACGTTGTCCAAAAATGCTGATCCGACAGCAGTTAATAAGGATAGCAATAATAAAATGCGGATCGGTTTTCCGCCAGCTGCTTTTGCCGCTTTAATGGCCACAAATTCAAATACGCCTGATTGACTCGTAATGTGTACGAGAATCATCATCCCAATTAAAAGGGTGATCGTTTCCCATTGAATATGTGATGTGAAAGCAGTATGTAAATCTACAACGCCAAAAATAATCATAATAGCAGCACCGAATAGTGCGATTACAGCACGATTCAATTTCTCAGAAATAATAAATCCGTACGTGATTAAAAATACGGCAATTGCAAAATAATATTGCCAATTTGCTACTTCATGTGCTGATTGATCCAATCATGTCACCTTCTTTAAAGTATGTATTCAATTGTCGAAATGTATCTCGCTGCATAAATACGGGATAAAATATATTGTAGCAAATTCAAAAAAGAAAGAAAACTATTTAACAAAGTGAAGGAAAAAATATGATTTTTACATATGATATAAAAAATATAAAAAACACAGTGCAAATTATTAGGAAAAGTGGGCGTTGTCCTCTAATATAGAGATAGCAATTTACATTATTTTTGCGTAAAATGGTTTAAAGAGGTGAATTCCGATGGAAATAGTAAAAGATAGTTCTCTTATTCAAAATGAAATTGAACGTTTTGTAAATAAAGATGTATATATTCATTTAGAAACAACGAACGGAGCGTATGCGTCACACTTTAACGAAAAGATGATGACAGTTGGAGCATTCATTCGAAATGCAATTATTCGCTTTGAACGCGGGAAGATTACTGGAACGAATCCATACCGAGTTGGTTTGAAAATGGATCATGGTTGGGTATATGCAGAAGGTATTACGCACTGGGAAGTAGACGATAAAGAGCGTTTATTACTTGCAGGGCATGATAATCAAGGTCGCTTAGCAGTTGCACTTGAGTTAAGCTTAACACCATTTAAGTAAGAAGGAGGGAAACTTATGGAGAGACATGTACTTGTTGTATTTCCGCATCCAGATGATGAAGCATTTGCTGCGGGAGGAACAATTCGCTTATTAACAGATCAAGGAGTACCTGTAACGTATGCGTGCGGTACTTTAGGACAAATGGGACGTAACATGGGGAAAAATGTATTTGCTAACCGTGAAACGATTCCAAATATCCGTGAAAAAGAATTAAAAGATGCATGTGAAGCGATGGGAATTCAAGATTTAAGAATGCTTGGTTTCCATGATAAAACGTTAGAATTTGAAGATGTTGATTTCGTTGCAGATAAAATTGAAGCAATCATTCAAGAAGTAAATCCATCTCGAATTATTACATTTTATCCAGAGCACGGCGTACATCCAGATCATGATGCATTTGGCCGCGCAGTCGTTCGCGCTGTATCACGTATGTCAAAAGAAGAACGTCCAGTCATTCATGCAGTCGCGATTACGAAAAATCGCGAAGCTGTATTAGGTGAGCCGGATGTTGTAAATAATATTAGTGAAGTGTTTGATCATAAATTAGCTGCACTAGGCGCGCATCGTTCCCAAACAGAAGCAATGCTGGAAGACACACATGCAAAAATCAAAAATAAAGATGCAGCAACATTAAAATGGCTGCAACTTGAACAATTTTGGACTTATAAATGGGAGTAGGCTAGAAGGAAACCTTCTAGTAGCTCTTACATAGAAAAAGCATCGTCATTTGTGACGGTGCTTTTTTAGTGAATCATTTTTATTCTCTCGCTATTTGCGAGCAGATTTTACTTTATCTTGTACTCCATTCTTTTGTGAATTCATCATGATATGCTTCGCTCCAATGGTATGGCTGCAATTCTTTTAACGGTTTGAAAATAATATCTTGTTTAGAATTTGTAATGGCGCATAGTACTTCTGGTCCCCAATAAAATAAACGTTCTTGGCATACACCACAAGGAGATAATACTTTTAACTCAGAATGCTCATTTTCCCTTGCAAGACAAATCGAATGTGTAACTTTCTTATGAAATTTATGGGCCTCTAAAATAGCACCTGTTTCCATACAAAGTTCTGTTGAAGCGTTTATTACGTCAGGGGCCACAC
This sequence comes from Bacillus sp. HY001, assembly GCF_007558965.1. Taxonomy (NCBI): domain Bacteria; kingdom Bacillati; phylum Bacillota; class Bacilli; order Caryophanales; family Bacillaceae; genus Bacillus; species Bacillus sp. HY001. Next base: position 8,902 of record NZ_VLTE01000086.1, read on the forward strand.
TTGTATAAATGGATCCATCTTCTACACGAATTGCTGCAGCTCCGCCCCAACCATGTGGGTATCTTTGGTCAATTAAACTTTTCACTGCATCATATAATTGTTGTTCAATGCTCAATTGTATTTCCTCATTTCTATGTAATTTTCGATTCAATGACTATGTTGTTTTTTAATAATACCGTTCAAAAAGAATAGACATCTAATTTCACACTATGGATGTAAGAATTACTCTTCATCTGCATACTTATCCTCTAAGGCAATTAATAGAGGAATTGATATAGTTACAAGAATGATTAAAGTGGTTATAAAAGATTGAGAAAGAGAAAAAGAACCTTCGATTAAAGGTGGTAAAAACTTGAATGAAAGTATACTTGTTATTAAGGAAACTACTAAAAAGCTAAAAAGAGACACATTTTTATTTTTGATAGATGTTTCTATAAAATCTTTAAGACAGCTTATGACGACAAATATAGTTAATATAATAAGAGAAATAAAATAATGTGTTAAATTTGTCATACTAATAGTAGGATCGTCTATTATGTAAGCAAGTAATTTAGATACTAACATACCTCCAAATAATAAAATAATAAAAGCAAGTAATCCTTCCGATGTATAAGTGCTGAAGTTATTTTTCTTGTTAAAGAGTTTATAATTCAGAGTAGATTGGCCTATTTGAATTAGGAATAGGGTAATAATCCACACATAATATACAATTGGTAATTCTCCTGAGAAGAGAGCAATTAGAAAATTTATTACTGTCCTTAAAATTTCAATCATTACAAAAATCCTCCTGTTTGTAAGCTTTGCGAAATTAGAAATATGCTAGTCTATCGTTTAATAATTTGATCTATCAATTCAAACTATTCCTAATTATTCCATAAAAAGGTGTTGGTATCAAGGAATCCTTCAAGGTTTAACACTAGAAAAAGAAACGCAATATGTAATATAATTGAAAAAGTATATTTAAAAAATCAATGTTAATATTACCCTCCTATAAGTATTAACATACGTAATTGAGGTGTTTTCTTTGTTGTTTTATGACCGTATTTCTATAATGGCCCCTCCTGTTCCGTAGCTTAGGAAAGTCTTTTTACTTCTGAGATTTTCAAAGTTATAGGAGGGTATGAAAAATGAAAAAAGTCTCAGTACCATCACTTTTGTTAATGATTGTTCTTGTCGCATTTCCGCAAATTAGTGAAACGATTTACACACCGTCTTTACCTGATATTTCAAAGGCGTTACATGTAAGTAATAATGAGGTACAGTTAACACTTAGTGTGTATTTCGCTGGATTTGCTTTAGGTGTATTTTTTATTGGATGGTTATCAGATATAATTGGCCGTCGCCCGGCAATGTTATTTGGAATTGTCGTATATGGCGCTGGAAGTTTCTTATGCTTTATTGCAAATTCCATTGAAGTTTTATTGCTAAGTCGTTTTATTCAAGCGTTTGGAGCAAGTGCTGGCTCTGTTGTGACACAAACGATTCTTCGTGAAAGTGTAGAAGGGCATAAGAGGCATGTTATGTTTGCTCAAATCTCGGCAGTCATTGCTTTTACACCAGCGATAGGACCGTTAATTGGTGGCTTTCTTGATCAAATGTTTGGATTTAAAATCGTATTTTTGAGTTTAGTAGTTATGAGTGTCGGGATTTTTCTGTATACGTTTGTTTCTCTTCCGGAAACAAAAACGGACTCAGTAACGAATAAAATAAATGTGTTTTCTGTTTTAAAACGGTTGGTTACAAATCCGAAAGTAGTAACATATGGGGTATTAATTGGAGGAGCGAATGGTGTTTTATTTAGCTATTATGCAGAAGCGCCATTTATCTTTATTGAATACTTTCAGTTATCGCCTAGTATGTATGGACTTTTAGGAATTGTTGTTGCTTCTGCTTCTATTATTGGGGCGAAAGTTTCGAAACGATTGCTTGCCACGTATAAACCAGAGAAGATTATATATATCGGTTGTCTCGTAATGACAGGAGGAGCTATCCTTTTATCTGTTATTACGTTTGTTGGATCAAATCCGAATGTAATATATATGATAGGATTTTTAATAGCGATGTTAATATTGCTATTAGGAATTGGAGTAGCGTTACCTAACTGTTTAAGTTTAGCATTAGTAGATTTTCAAGATGTTATTGGTACAGCAGGAGCATTATTTAGCTTAGGGTACTATGTAATTGTAACGATGACGATTTGGGGAATGAGCCAGCTGCATACGGGTTCGTTACTTGTGATGCCGCTTTATTTTCTAGCTATAGTAGTTATCATGATGGTGTTTACTAAAGTGTTTATTTTAGGGAAACAAACTTCAAAAATGATTTAAATATGAAATGGTAAAAGAGTCTCATTTTTTAATGAGACTCTTTTATATTTTATGAAAATGATTAGTGGATATACGAACAAAAATTAAAGGTATTGTTGGTAGATTTAAGTGTAATTATATTTTTCTTAAAGTAGGGGATGGAGATACAGAAGTTAGTGACTTTGTAGTTTACTAATATATTAAATTTATACGTGATGTGTTAATTGTATGTGTAAGCAATTATAGTACAAACTATAATTAGTGAAGTATATGCAGTATGAAACCGAGGAAGAAATACTCTCCTCGGTTATTTATATTGTAATAATATTCATGCCGGAATCATATTGAATAGATGTATTTTATTGTTAATTTAGTTAAAAATTAATCAGACTTATGTATAATAATCTATTGAAAAAATAATTGAACTTTTCAGATAAATGAATTAATATAAGGTAAGTAATTTTAAGATTTATAGAATATTGGAAGATGAAAGGTTTTGAGAATTTTGTAAGGGGCAAAAAAACGATTTTAGGATAGCTTTAATGTTAGTCTAAAATGACGTTTGCTTCATCATTTTCAGGCCGAAAGGAATTAGGGGAAAGCATCTTGTTTTAAAATGCGGCTATGAATCATCTAAGAGGGGGAAATGAAGTGGCAAACAAAGAATTGAAAAGAGGCTTAGAAGCACGTCATATTCAAATGATTGCTTTAGGCGGAACGATTGGTGTTGGCTTGTTTATGGGGTCAGCCAGTACGATTAAATGGACAGGTCCGTCAGTAATGCTTGCGTATGCAATTGCAGGTATTTTTATCTTCTTCATTATGCGTGCGATGGGTGAAATGTTGTATATGGAGCCGAGTACAGGTTCATTTGCGACGTTCGGTCATAAGTATATTCATCCGTTAGCTGGTTATATGACAGCGTGGAGTAACTGGTTCCAGTGGGTTATCGTTGGGATGTCAGAAATCATTGCGGTTGGGGCATATATGAAATATTGGTTCCCGGACTTACCAGCTTGGATACCAGGTGTAATCGCAATGGTTATTCTTGGCGCAGCTAACTTAATTTCTGTAAAGTCATTTGGTGAATTTGAATTTTGGTTTGCAATGATAAAAATCGTTACGATTCTATTAATGATTATTGCGGGATTTGGACTTATTTTCTTTGGAATTGGTAACGGTGGAGAAGCGATTGGTATATCTAATCTTTGGTCAAATGGTGGTTTCTTTACAGGTGGTTTTTCAGGATTCTTCTTTGCATTATCACTTGTAGTTGGTGCATACCAAGGGGTGGAATTAATCGGTATTACTGCTGGTGAGGCGAAGGATCCGAAGAAGACACTTACAAGAGCGATTCAAAGTACAATTTGGCGTATTTTAATATTCTATATTGGTGCTATTTTCGTTATTGTAACTGTGTATCCATGGGATCAATTAAGTACAATTGGTAGTCCATTCGTAGCAACTTTTGCGAAAGTTGGTATTACGGCAGCAGCTGGACTTATTAACTTTGTTGTTATTACAGCGGCGATGTCTGGTTGTAATAGTGGTATTTATAGTGCGGGTCGTATGCTTTACACGTTAGGTGTAAATGGACAAGCACCGAAATATTTCACGAAACTTTCTGGAAATGGTGTACCTTTATTCGGTACAGTTGGCGTACTTATCGGTTTAGCGGTTGGTGTTGTATTAAGTTATATTGCTCCGAAAAACTTATTTGTATATGTATATAGTGCGAGCGTACTTCCTGGTATGGTACCATGGTTCGTCATTTTAATTAGTCAAATTAATTTTAGAAAAGAAAAAGGGGCAGAGATGAAAGATCATCCGTTCAAAATGCCATTTGCTCCTGTTACAAACTATTTAACAATTGCCTTTTTAATTATGGTATTAATCGGAATGTGGTTTAACGATGATACGCGCATTTCACTAGTTGTAGGTATTGTTTTCTTAGCTATCGTAACAATTAGTTTCTATGCTTTCGGAATAGGGAAACGACCTCCGTTAGATATTCCAAATGATCAAGAGATTTCAAGTAAATAAAGATAGTAAAAAGTCCGATTTCTCATTTGGAAATCGGACTTTTTGTTATTAAAACTTTTCTAAAACGATTTTTCCAATTGTACTGCCGTTTTCAAGCAGAGCATGTGCTTTCTTTACGTTTTCAGCGTTAATTGGTGAAAGTGTTTCATTTAAGGTAGTCTTTAAAATACCTTCATCTAGTAGTTCGCTTACTTTATTTAATAGTTCGTGCTGCGTAATCATATCGCCAGTTTCATACATTGCTTTTGTGAACATAAACTCCCAAACGAATGTAGCACTTTTGCTTTTTAAAATACCCATCTCAAGAGGGTGCTCATTTTCTACGATAGAGCAAATTTTTCCTTGTGGTTTAATAAGATCACATATTGCTTGCCAATGTTGATCTGTATTGTTTAAGCAGAAAATATAATCTACGTCTTTTAACCCGAATTCTAATATTTGATCTTGTAAAGGTTGGTGATGGTTAATGATATAATCAGCACCGAATTTTTCAACCCAGTGTATCGTTTCAGTGCGGGATGCAGTTGTAATTACATTTAGTCCAGCCCATTTCGCAAGTTGAATGGCAATTGAACCTACACCACCAGCACCGCCAATAATTAAAATGTTTTTAAATGTATTCTCATCTCTCTTATTGTAATCAATACCTAAACGTTCAAATAAACCTTCCCATGCTGTAATAGCTGTTAAAGGAAGTGCTGCAGATTCAGCATCACTTAACGTTTTAGGTTTTTTACCAACAATTCTTTCATCAACTAAATGATATTCACTATATGTACCTTGTCTCGTAATACTTCCAGCGTAAAATACTTCGTCGCCTTCTTTAAATAACGTACAACCTTCGCCCGTTTGTACGACTACACCACTAGCATCCCAGCCGAGTATTTTTGCTACATCTTCTTTTTTATCTTTCGGAGAGCGAACTTTTGTATCAACCGGGTTAACGGAAATAGCGTTAATTTTAACGAGTATATCTCTTCCTGTAGCAACAGGTCTTTCAACTTCAATATCAATTAAGCTGTTTTCTTCTTCAATAGGTAAGTATTCATGTAAACCAATTGCTTTCATTTGTATTCCCTCCATTAAAGTAAGAGTCATTTTCTCTTTTATTATAGATGGTGAAATGCCATTATGTAAAAAAGTACACTCTTTTTTATTTATGGTGGTATGAAAGTGTGGAAGGAGTTTCTTTCTAAAAAGCAGAATTTTTTTACTGTGTTACTTTATCTCAAATTAAATGTAAAGGTGGATACATAATGACAGTAAAGAAGCTTTATTTCATCCCAGCAGGTCGTTGTATGTTAGATCATTCTTCTGTTAATAGTACGCTCACACCAGGAAATTTATTGAACTTACCTGTATGGTGTTATCTTTTGGAGACAGAAGAGGGGCCTATTTTAGTAGATACAGGTATGCCAGAAAGTGCGGTCAATAATGAAGGACTTTTTAACGGTACATTTGTTGAAGGGCAGATTTTACCGAAAATGACTGAAGAAGATAGAATCGTAACTATTTTAAAACGTGTAGGGTATAAGCCGGAAGACCTTCTATATATTATTAGTTCTCACTTGCATTTTGATCATGCTGGAGGAAACGTTGCTTTTTCGAATACGCCAATCGTTATACAGCGTGCTGAATATGAGGCGGCACAGTATAGAGAGGAATATTTGAAAGAGTGTATACTGCCGAATTTAAACTACAAAATTATTGAAGGTGATTATGAAGTGGTACCTGGTGTTCAGTTATTGTATACACCAGGACATTCTCCAGGGCATCAGTCATTATTAATTGAGACGGAAAAATCCGGTCCTGTATTATTAACGATTGATGCATCTTATACGAAAGAGAATTTTGAAGATGAAGTGCCGTTTGCTGGATTTGATCCAGAATTAGCTTTATCTTCAATTAAACGTTTAAAAGAAGTTGTGATAAAAGAGAAGCCGATTGTTTTCTTTGGGCATGATATAGAGCAGGAAAAGGGATGTAAAGTGTTCCCTGAATATATATAGTGCAAAAAGTCATGAGCTTACGTGCTCATGACTTTTTCGTTTAAATGATTTTTTTAAATAAGTTATAAACTTTTTTAGAACTATCTTCATTTAATTGATAGTACGTAAGGTTTACATCATCAGGAGTATCTTGCTGAGCAATCATCACTTCGTTATTGTGATGGTCAACTACCCATATGAAATATTTTTTATAAGTTCCATCTTCAAAAGTAATCCACATGTCACAATCTATTAAATCTGATCCTTCTTCATCTAATGTTAATTTTCCTTTTTTGGCTGTATCCATACTGTTAATGAACGTTTTTAATTCATCTGTTTTTGTGAGAAAGATATCCTTTTTTGTTTTAATTGACTCGACATGTATATCTTTTATTTCCTGTTTTCCTAAAAAGACAGGGGGCTCATTTGGGTCTCTTTGCGTTGAAATGATAGTAGCTTTCTTCTTTGGTTTATTTGCTGTATAGAAGTCTTGAATAGATTTTCCAGAGTTGAAAAACCATACGATACCCAAAATAATTAATGCGCTACCTAGTAGTAAAATGATTTTCTTAATAGAATATTCTCCTCTCTATTACTTCATATGAAGAGCTTTTCTATTAATATATGATAGGTAAGCGTAAAGTATTATAGTTGAACTTGGTTATGCTTCACAGTTTTTATCGGACGATCCACGAGTAAATTGTAAGTGAGCCCGATTAGTACGAAAATGCCGCCAACAACTTTGCCCATTGAAAGTTCGTGTGACAGGATGAAATCAATGATAGTCCCCGCAAATAATTGTCCAATAAAGATGAGTAACGTTAAATAAAATGCTGATATTTTAGGAGTAATATAGTTCGATAAAGAGATGACGATAACGCCTACTAATCCGCCTAAGTACACAGCGATAGGAATAGATTGTAACGTTTGCATTGGAATATACAATGAATCTGAACTGAAAATTAAAAATAATGTAGAGAAAAATAATCCAGTAATATAATTAAAAAACGTGCCTTCCCAATTTCCAATTTCCGCTGCTAAATTCGCGTTTATAATTCTAGCAACAACGATAGAAACACCAGCTAAAATAGCGATCGTAATATATAACATTTTTCTGCCCCCCATTAATAAATTGTCATGATTATAATTCCGGAAGAGATGAAACATAATCCGATTAGTTTTTTCTTTTCAAACTTTGCAACTTTCATTCCTAATAAGCCGAAATGATCAATAACGATGGAAGCAATGGATTGACCAAGTAAACTTAATGCGATCGTAATAGAGGCACCAAGGACGGAGAAACTTATATTATTAAAAAGAACAGTGAATACCCCAATCGCTCCAGCACTATATAGAAAAAGTGGAATACCTTTATCGAAACGAATTTTATTTTTGTTTATGATTAAAACGAAAATAACTGCAAGTAAACCGACAAGGTGAATGACAACGCTCGCTGTATACTTGCCAATTAATTCAGATAAAATCCCATTCAATGGAAGCATAACGGCGATGAGCACACCAATAAAGACAGAAAGAAAGTTATACAATGTAATATCCCCTTTGTATTTCATATTTGTAATGACTGTATCATGTTGAAATTGTTTATTACTATGACATATGTCATTATGTATTTAACGATTTAAAGAAGATATCCCTATGTATTTAGGTGTTACGAAAACAAAAAAAGAATCTTCGTTTTATAAACGAAGATTCTTCTAATTTCTATTGAAGTTTCATATCAGTCATTAATACTTGTACTTTCCCTTTTCCTATAGAAGTTGAGTGATAATAAACATGTAAATGTTTAACGCCGCTTACATCTACAGTAACGTCTTTCATTGGTGAATCACTTGTAACTTGTTCATGTAGTAATGGAGTTCCTGTTGGATTCCCCTCTCCTTCTGAATTAAAGTCATCACCGTAAATAAAGACTTCATAGGTTCCGCCTTGTCCTTTGAATTTCTCTCCTGCACCTAATTTAAACTTTAATGTTTTAAATTCCTTGCCTAATGTATATTCATAAGTAGCACGTTCAGAAGTATCTCCTATGCCCAAATTCCAGAATGTTCTATCTGATTGGATTCCATTATAATATTTTTCTCCATTCACAGCAGTAAATCCATCTAAGCCTAAATCATCAAGATAGCTTTCATTATCTATGATTGGTAAATCGTCTAAATGAATTGGTCCAGAATACTTCTTGCCTTTTGCTGCATCAAAACTAAATAGGATGCCATCAAAATCAAAGTTAAAAATAGAACTTTTGTCTTTTGCAAACGGAATTTTTGATTCTAATGTCATAGTGAAGTCAACCGGTATACCTGCAAAAAGTTCAGACTGTTTCATTGAAATAGAAGGAGTCCCGTATTTATGAATAAAAGGTCTCGTATAGTGGAGCTTACCATCATCAAAGGTCATGTCCTTTTTGCTTTCAATTTTACCACTAATTTTTAATTCTTCTGATTTTGTTGAATCAACATGAATTTTATCGATTGTCAGTTTAAAATCATCATTTTCTCCCTTGATGTTTAACTTATCAGCAGAATTATTAGTAATCATTTTCAAAGCAGGAATTTTTATTGTTCCCTTAGCCTCTTTGAAAGTTAAACTTTTCACATCGACTGGATTATCATTGTTTTCATTTTTTTTAAAGCTGTAGTCCATTCTCATTAATTTCGTTCCGTCTACTTTACTCAGTGATTCATATACTACAATAATTGAATCTTTAACGAATCGATATCCTGAAAAGTCAGCCTTGCTCAATTCTTCAGATTTTCCAGAATCTGTTACGAATTTTAATTTAATATCAGGAAGTGTTGCATTTTTTAGTTCTCCATCTAATTGGATTGCCGCCACAATAGTTCCTTCTGGAGTAATTGCTTCACCAATAAGCGTTGCCTTTCCTTTGTTGTTTTCAAATAAAACTTCATTTCTCTTGTTTACAGAAGCTTCTTCTACGATGTTCAGTTCTTTTTCAGCTTCTTTTTTAGAATTTCCAGTTTTAGAGACTTCTACTTGTTCCTCCGAATTTTTTACCTTTTCTTCCTTACTAACTGTTTCTTCTTTAGCACACCCAGCCCCAAGTGCTAAAGACAAACTCATAACAGCAATCCCAATCTTTTTCATAATTTATTTCTCCTTTTTTTTGGATACACAGTTCTGTCTTTCCTATACAGGAAAACAATTCCTAACACATAGTATTATAGAATTATGGATTTGACAAGACCCGCCTTAAATTCTACTTTTTCGTTCTTTTAAAGTAAAAGAAGAAAATTTTGATTACAATGGGGAAGAGTCGTAAAGGAGAGGGATTATGAAAAAGGTATGTAATTCTAGTAAGTTAGCAGAGTATATGGAACAAAATAAAATTGATTCATTTTTTAGTAAAGATATGAAGCCTTATATGGAGCTATTATTTTTTAGAAAGAATGAATTTATATGTAGAGAAGATGAGGATATAGATTATTTGTATTTTTTTGTTGAAGGAAAAGCGAAAGCGTTTAATACATTAAGTAACGGGAAATCTGTATTACTATGCTTTTATGATAGTTTACAGCTGTTAGGAGATGTGGAGTTAATTCATTCTCAAAAGACTGCTTCAAACGTACAAGTGATGGCAGATTCATATTGTGTTGGTTTACCTTTAGGAAAAGTGAGAAATCAACTATTTCACGATGCGAAATTTTTAAGATGTATTTGCGGATCGTTAGCACATAAGTTAAATCGACTTTCAAAAAATAGTACAATTAATTTACTATATCCGCTTGAAAACAGACTTGCGAGTTACATGTTAGCAGCAGGGGAACGAGCGGTGCAGCATGGAAATAGAATTGTGTTTAGTGGGAATTTAACGGAAACAGCTGAATTGTTAGGAACGAGTTATCGGCACCTATTACGTACATTAAATATTTTTTGTGATAAAGAGATTATAAAAAAGAACAATGGTTGCTTTGAAGTAGTGAATGTGGATGTTTTGAGGGAACTGGCGGCAGATGTTTATAAGTAGGAGAGAATTATAAATGATTATACCTATATTTAGAATTTTTGATATTGAAAAAGCAAAGCTATTTTACATAGATTTTTTAGGGTTTAAACTGGATTGGGAACATCGGTATGAGGAACATATGCCATTATATATGCAAATTTCGTTACATGATGCTGTAATACATTTATCAGAGCATCATGGGGATGCTTCGCCAGGTAGTGCGATTCGTGTGAAAATAGAGGATTTAAAAAGTTATTATATTATTTTATCAAGTAAAGATTATGCTTATGCAAAACCTGATATAGAGAGAACACCGTGGGATACAATGGAATTAACTGTGATCGATCCGTTTTCAAATAGAATTATATTTTATGAGGAGAGGGCTTAGGCTTACCAAGCAATCCTTTATTAGATTGGATTGTTGCGTTAATGGCTTGGCGAATATAATAAAGAACTATCATTGAAGATATGGAGCAAAAAAATAGATCAGTAGCAGCGACTACTGATCATCCATATGTACATGAATTAGGAGAGGTCAAACATTTATTAACTTTATTATAATTGATTTTCATAAGAATAAAAACTGAAAATTCTAATTTTATGTTGAGAAAGTTTTTTGTATCGAAATATATGAAAGAATAGGGATTTTTAGTAAAAGGGAAATATGATATTTATATTTTAATAAATTGTGATATAGTTTATAAAGAATAGATTACCTAAAATGTTATTTTATTACATGGTAATCGCGTTTTTGGATTTGAGAAGGGGGAACTGGTTGTGAAGTTTGATGATCAACGCCTACTAGGAGTACGATTAGGTTCAGTACTTGTAACAGAGGAAAATCAATATTTAGTAATAAAGAAAAAAGATCATTATGCACTATTAAATATACATAATTTAGAATGCACACATGTTGAAGTGCAGCTAGAACATATTGAAGAAATGTTGCAGGAAGATTTCCAAGAAAGTATAACGGAGATTATCGCACCAGAACATATAAAAATTGTTGCGAAAAATATTATATAAAGAAAGAAGCTGGAAGGAACAGCTTCTTTCTTTTCATTATAAGGATAACGTTTTTAAGACGTCACCAATAATCCCTTCCATTTGGTGAACACCTAAGTCAGTGTTCGTCATAATAACAGCACCATTACCTCGGTATGGATAGCATATCAGCATACATTGAAATCCAACGCCCCATCCAAGTGAATACATTTGTAAGTCTTCATTCGAATCATCTAGAAAAACCCCTACCCCAGTCCATTTTGAGCAACCTTGAGGTGAAATCATATCTTGTACTGTTTTTTGAGAAAGTTTTAGTTTGCCCTTCCCTTGTAAGGAATGAATGATTTCAATTACTAAAGTTGATAAGTCTGTTGGTGTTGTCCAAATGCCTGAAGAAGCTGCGAATGGATAAAATGGATACTTCTCATTTGTAACGGTGCCATTTTTATTATGCCCGCAAGCAAAGGTCTCCATTTTATTTATATTTTCAGAAGAGAATACTGTACTATTCTTTAGCTGGAGTGGCTGAAAGATATATTCTTCAAGTAAAAGGTTAAATGGTTTTCCAGTTATATCTTCAAGTAGTAGTTCGATAATACAAAAGTTTGCATCAGAGTAGTGAAATTCACTTTCTGGTTTATAAGTCACTTCAATAGGTACGGAGCAATATGAAGTTTTACCAGCAAGGAGTTCAGCCATTGCTGGTCGCCCTTGTGCAAGTGTATAATGTTCAAAACTATTAGGAGGATCAATAATTCCAGATTGGTGACTTAATAAATTTCGTAACGTAACTTTTTTCTGAGAGGTGAATAGATTGGTAGGTATGTTCCAAGATGTGAGTCTATCATTTATGTCCGCATCTAAATGCACGATTTCTTGATCTGATAACGTTAGTACGAGCATTGCAGTGATGAATTTACTAATAGAACAAGAATTGAATATGGAATCTGTGGTGACAGTTCTAGTTGTTCCAGATTCAAGTGTGCCGAAAGCAATCGTTTCGTCTAGTTTGCCATCACGTATAATAGCAAGGCTTAAACCTGCAACGGAATATTGGTTCATTTTTTCGTATATATTATTACTTTTTAAGTTCATAGTGACTCCTTTCTTAAAAAGACAGAATGTTAGTTCTATTATACAGTAGTTAATAGAGAGAATGAGAGAAAAAGAAAAAACTTCATCTTTTATCGATGAAGTTTTTTTAGTTAATTCGAAGTGAATGTTTTAAAAAATTTATCTCGGTACATGTACATAAGCCATGAAGTTGTTAGTAAGGAAATGATAACTTGTTTGTTTTGAATTGGCGCATTGAAAACAAGCCAGCCAACGATATCAAATAATAAATGTAGTGCAATTGAAAGGACTACAAATTGTAGTAACGTCTTAAAAAATCTTTTCATAATGTGTCCCCCTAAAATAAAAGGTTTTATCAACAGTGTTGTATATTACTATTATACATTAAATGTGTCATGTGGTAAAATTTACATAAGTTAGTGAAATAAAACAAATGAAAGCTAATGAGGAGGAATAGTCATGGAACTTTGGATGATCATACCGATAGCGGTCTTTGGGTTTATTTATATCGCTGAAAAATTAAATAGAATCGAAAAGAAAACGGATGCACGTTTAAAGAGAATGGAAGATAGATTACAGCTAATTACGAAAGAAATGGAAATTATAGATAGAGAACCTGAAATTAATAAAGAGTTGCGTCAGCTTATGGAAGAAGGAAAAACAGTTACAGCAGTTAAGAGAGTAAGAGAGGCTTTTGGTTTTTCCTTAGTAGAAGCGAAGCAATATGTTGATAAATTATAAAAAAGATCATCCATTTGGGTGATCTTTTTTCATTGTACCATGCGTGTATTTACATAGGCAGCGATTATAACGTGGCCAATTATAATGATAGGAAATACGATTTTTGCATTAGGGGTAGTGAAGACACTGCCAATTGTGGCAATAACCCCAGCAGTTAAATTATAAAGACCCACTATTTTTGATAACTTACCTTTATCTGATACACGGCGTTCATTGAATCCTGATAAGAGCCAAGTGTATTGTTTTACTCCGATGAAATAGGCTAGTGTAAATGAAATGATTGCTAGTATGAATAATGATGGGGAAGCGAAGAGTGTCATTGAAAACACCTCCGTTAAAGGGCTATAAATAAATTATAGTATGAATGTTATAATTTAACAAAATAGATTTTAAGTGTAATAGAAAAATGGAGTATTTATCATGAAGGGAGATTAAGTATGAATATTGTGGAATTCCAGAGATATGTATTAAATTTCAGTAAAGAAAAAGGATTTCAAGATACAACGATTGAAGAGCGTACGATGTATACGATGGCGGAATTGGGTGAATTAGCGGAAGTTATATTAAAGCGTGATAAAATACAAGATTCGAAAAGAGAGATTGGTTTAGAAATGTTTGATGTCATTTGGAATGTATGTGATTTAGCAAACAAGTTAGAAATTGATTTAGAGAAGGCTTTTGAAGAAAAAATGAGGATTAATAAAAAACGTGAATGGTAAGTGGAATATTAATGTGTAAAGATGGGGGATACGGATGAAAAAGAAGCTTATTATAGGAGGAGTCTTTACCTTAATTAGTGTAATGAGTGTTGTCACTTACTTAGTTTTTCAAGGCATATTTATTCCGAATCAAATAAGTGCGGATAAGTATGAAATAAAAGGTGTAGATGTTGCGTCATATCAAGGAGATATAGATTGGAGAGAGTTGGAAAAGCAAAATATGAAGTTTGCGTTTATAAAGGCTACTGAAGGAAGCTCGTTTGTAGATAAGTACTTTTCGAAAAATTGGACGAATGCGAATAAGACAGGTATGCGCGTCGGAGCGTATCATTTTTTTAGTTTTGATAGTAAGGGTGAAACACAAGCAGAGCAATATATACGAACTGTTCCAAAGTATAAACAAGCATTGCCACCCGTAATTGATGTTGAGTTTTATGCTAACAAAAAAGATAATCCCCCTAAGCGTGAAGATGTTGTGAAAGAGTTGTCGGTCATGATTGAAATGTTAGAAAAACATTATGGTAAGAAAGTAATATTGTATGCAACTCAAGAGGCATATGATTTGTATATAAAGGATGCGTATCCTCAATATGATATATGGATTCGTAGTGTCTTTACAAAACCGAGTTTACCTGATGAGAGAAAATGGACGTTTTGGCAATACACGAACCGTGGGAGATTAAATGGTTATAATGGAAAAGAGAAGTATATTGATTTGAATGTATTTTACGGGAACAAGGAAGAGTTTGAGAATTATGGAATAAAAGATTAAGTTTTTAAAGCGTACAAAATTTGTGCGCTTTTTATTAATGGTATGAAAAATATGCAAAAAAAGATGGAACAAACATTTAAGATGAATTGTCTAATATAGGTAATAACTATTTCGTTTGAAAGAAAGGGTGGAGAAAATGAAAAAGAATACATTATTAAAAGTAGGGGTATGTGTTAGTTTACTAGGAATAACTCAATTTATGAGTACAATTTCTTCTGTACAAGCGGAACAAAAGCTAGAGCAAAAAGTAATAAAAAATGAGACAGGAACTATTTCAATTTCTCAGTTAAACAAAAATGTATGGGTTCATACGGAGTTAGGTTATTTTAACGGAGAAGCAGTTCCTTCGAATGGTCTAGTTCTTATTACTTCTAAAGGGTTAGTACTTGTCGATTCTTCTTGGGATGATAAGTTAACGAAGGAATTAATAGAGATGGTAGAAAAGAAATTTAAGAAGCGCGTAACAGATGTCATTATTACACATGCGCACGCTGATCGTATTGGCGGAATTAAAACATTGAAAGAAAGAGGCATTAAAGCGCATAGTACGGCATTGACTGCAGAACTAGCAAAGAAAAATGGATATGAAGAACCACTTGGAGACTTACAGACCATTACAAATTTGAAGTTTGGAAATATGAAAGTAGAAACGTTCTATCCAGGGAAAGGACATACAGAAGATAATATTGTCGTATGGTTACCGCAATACAACATTTTAGCTGGAGGCTGTTTAGTGAAATCTGCATCCGCTAAAGATTTAGGAAACGTCGCTGATGCTTATGTAAATGAATGGTCTACATCGATTGAGAATGTGCTGAAGCGATATGGAAATATAAATGCAGTAGTGCCTGGTCATGGGGAAGTAGGGGACAGAGGATTACTTTTACATACATTGGATTTGTTGAAATAAAAAATTATGGGAATATAAAAGCGAGGAGAAACAATTTTCTCCTCGCTTTCTTCTAGCTATATTTAAATGCGAAGCCCGCATACGTTACTGAGATTTTAATTCCAAGTATACAAATACCAGTACCGTCATAATTGCTATAACAACGTAAGTAGCATCAAGCATTATAAGTGTTTTTAAAGTTTCAGTCATCCTAATTCACCCCTGGTATGAAAATATAATATAATCTCTTATCAATTAAATCAGAGATTATAAAGATAACAATGTACATGAAATTTCTTAAGTAGTTCTATATAAATATATCATATAAATAATGTAAGTAATGTTAAGATAATGTAAATGTATTGTAAAGAAAGAGGGGGCTCATCATGTTTATAAATCTTTTTGTTTGTAAATACTATGTATCTCTCAAGTGTCAGGTAGAAAACAGTTATAACATGTGAAAAAACTTACTTTGACACATCAATCACGATGCTAGTTGTTACTACATTTTCTTCTATTACTTCTACCTGTACTTGTTCATCGTTTCTCCAATTGATATTGAAGTTGTCTGTCGTATACATTTCCTTAAGAGTGACCTCTTTATATTTTTCTAAAATGCTACCTCTTTTCCCATAATAGATTCTTACAGTTGAGCTGGGACTTGGTCCTTTTGATTTTATTGTTTCTCTAAGCTCGATAATATTTATGAGATTTGGAGATTCACTTTTTTGAAAGGTAAAGGAACTGACCACTTTTTGTACCTTCTTAAAAACAGGACCATTGGATTTATTTGATATGTTAAATTCCACAACTTCAGGTACGGATTCTTTTTCTCGTAACGTTATCGTTGCTTCATAATCACTTTTCCAATCTATGGAAACATCTGAGGAGTCGAGACGTTCCCCGTCATTTGCAATACTTGTGTCAAAATGTTCCCATAAGCCGTATTTAATTCTGACGGGAGTGGGACCAAGAGAAGAGTCTGAATCTAGTTTCACTACTTTAATCGTATTTTTATTATTTGGAGAATGACTTTTTTTAAGTGTAATGTCCTGTAAATACAAAATGTAAGACAAACAGCCTACTACTAAAATAATTGGAATTACAATACGTAAGGCAGTAATTGGACGGCCTCGTGTCCTTTTTTTCTTAGTGTTTTTACTATTTGGTACAAGGTCTTTTTCCATACTCGTTTGAATCGTTACTTTTGGCGGGCGAATAAGCCACCAAATGAAAGCTATAAGTAGTAAGAAAAGAGGTATTCCTTGAATAAAGAAAAATCCTTTCCAAAAATCAAGTCTCGTGCTATACGGAGAATCTGTTGCCATCACCCCTATAAAAAGTGCCACTGGACTTGCAAGTATATTTATCCCTAAACCGATCAGTACGAATGAAAGGTTTTTATTTCTAATTTTTCTTGATCCAGCCATAATAAACAGAAATACTGCAATACCGAGTATAAGAAACAGTGTTCCGTAATAAAACATCATATATAGCATATTATCCCTCCATAACTTTAATTGTAACATCAGTAAGGAAAAATTTTCAAAAGTGCACCAATATATGGTGCAAATAAATCATTTGCAAGTATGAATATCAGAAGACAATAAAAATATTATGTCAACAATGTGAACTGTCACAAATTTTTATATATTTTTGTGATTGATATCACATCCCTTTTCCTCAATGGGTATTATGCTTGATTTGTAAGGAATGATTGGGAGAGGGTGGGATGATCATGTTTTGTTATCAATGTGAACAAACGCCAACAGGCGGATGTAAAGTAATAGGTGTTTGCGGTAAAAATGAAACAATTGCAAGTTTACAAGATACGATTGTGTTTGGACTAAAAGGAATTGCTGCTTATCGTACGCATGCTGCTCAGCTAGGGTATACGGATGCATTTGTAGATGCTACGACGCAAGAAGCATTGTATATGACATTAACCAATTCTAACTTTAACGAACAAGAACATATTGATATGGCTATGAAAGTAGGGAAATCGGCTTTACGAGTAATGGATTTGTTAGATGAGGCGCATACGAATCACTTTGGTGTTCCAGAGCCTGTTCAAATTACACAAAATCATGTAGAAGGTAAAGCGATTGTAGTTACTGGTCATAATTTATTTGCATTAGAAGAGTTATTAAAACAAACAGAAGGAAAAGAAATTAATATTTACACGCATTCTGAAATGTTACCAGCACACGGTTATCCACAGCTGAAAAAATATAAGCATTTAAAAGGAAACATTGGTAAGGCATGGTATGATCAACGACGTCTTTTTGAAAAATTTACAGGTGCCATATTAGCGACAACGAACTGTGTTATGCCAATTAAAGGGTCATACTCTGATCGATTCTTTTCATATGATATTGCAGGTTTAGAGGGTGTACAAAAAATTGAAAATGATGATTTCACGCCGTTGATTGAAAAAGCGCTAGAACTTCCAGAAGTACATATGGAGTCGGATGAACAGTTAGTAACAGGGTTCCATCATAATACAGTATTATCATTAGCTCCAGAAATTATTGAGGCAGTAAAAGAAGGAAAGATTAAGCGTTTCTTTGTCATCGCAGGTTGTGACGCCCCGGGAAAAGGCGGAGAATATTATCGTGAATTAGCAACGTCACTTCCACCAGAAACAGTTATTTTAACGACTTCTTGCGGGAAATTCCGCTTTAATGATGTGGATTACGGTGTTGTACCTGGTACAGAAATTCCGCGTTACATTGATTTAGGGCAATGTAATAATTCAATTTCTACAGTGAAAATAGCAGCAGCTTTAGCGGATGCTTTTCAATGCGAAGTGAACGAATTGCCAGTCAGTATTGTACTATCATGGTTTGAACAAAAAGCAGTTGCGATTTTACTTGGGCTATTTAGTCTTGGTATTCAAGATATTCGCATCGGTCCAAAGGCACCTGAATTTATTTCGGCTGGTGTGCTTGATGTATTACAAGAAACGTTTGGTTTGAAACTGATTACAACTGCAGCAGAAGATATGGAAATGATGTTATCGTAACAGAAAAGATGTTTGCATTTAATTGTGCCTTTATAAATCATTTGTATGTGCGTGAGTAAACGTACATACAAATGATTTATTTTATTAATAAAGAGAATCTGCTATATCTATAAATTTCATGATTTTATAAAACTTCTAAAGTATCCACCACATGCCCATCAACCTTTTATTATGAAGTAGCCCTTGAATATATTGTTTTTTATTGACAGATATAAAAATGATTCATTTGCCATATTGATAATTAGTAAACGTTATTGTAAAATGTTTATGTATATTCAAACTTAAATCACTTTTGTTTGTTTTTTTATGTGGGTGATGTTAAGGGGATAATGGATGTATCATCTGCAAGAAGAATGAAACCAATACGGAGAAGATAATTTCGTTAAAAAGTTCAAAAAATAAGCGTTATTAGTTCTTGAAGAAAAATGGCTAGAAAATTTACAAGCATATGGAAAATAGGGTTATACAAAAAATCCTAAAGGGGGACGGGATTATGGAACAAAGAAAGTATTCAGTAACACCTCAAGATCGAATGAATTATGTATTAGGTCATTATTCTGCAGATCAACAAATTAATGCAGTTCTTTATTTTCCTGTAGGTATATCAAAGGAAATACTTGAAGAATCAGTAGGGATAACGTTACAATTGCAGCCAGTTTTGAATAGCCGGTTTGTAGAAAATGATATTCCTTACTGGGAGGAACATTCATCTGACACTAACTCATCTGTTTGCTTTTTTGCAGAAGGAAATAATCAAGAAATTGAAATAATGGCGATAGATTTTATTAAGGGACCTGGTGATCGTATTCAGGGGCCTATGGTTCAAATAAAATTATTACGAGGCACTACAACAGATATATTAGTTGTAAAATTATCTCATCTATGTTCAGATGGTGCAGGAGTCAAGGAATATATTCATTTACTTGGAACAATATATACTCACCTTTCATTGGGACGATCTAAGAATCAAATTATAGAGGAATTTGGTGCGGGAAATGAGAGTTGTCGGGATCAATCACATGTATTCAAATATGCTGGAGTATCGGACATAAAAAGTGCGTATCGTCCTAACAAAGAACAACAGGCATCGTTATGGTCTTTTCCATCTCAACCTAACAAAAATAAATTCCCTCAGATATCCGTAAGGCGGTTGAGCCATGAGCAAACTCTACGTCTAACCCAATGGACAAAAGTACAACAGGCTACCTTGAATGATGTAATCATGACTGCATACTTCCGAGCTTTATCATATTTCACTGTGTATGCAGAACCTCGCACCGCAGAAAAAATGATTGGTTTGACAATTGATTTACGTAGATATCTGCCTAATTATACAACTGGTGCTATTTGCAACTTATCTGGTATGGAAATGCCAGTGATTAAAATGGAAGATGATGAAACATTTAATCAGACTCTTGTTCGAGTTAAACAATCAATGGATAAAATAAAGTCTCAAAATCCAGGTCTTTCTTCAGCAGCAGGAATGGAGCTACTGGCAGATATGAAGCTATCTACGGTGAAGGAAATGTATAATCAGCAGTACGAACAGGCTATACAAATGGGGATGGCGTTGCCGTTACTGACAAATTTCGGAGTGATCGCTGATGAACCAATTCAGTTTGGTGAAAATCAAGCTGAGGACGGGTATATGACATCACCTATTATGTATGCACCATTCTTTTCAATGGGAGCAAGCTCTTATAATGGAAGACTTACATTTACGATTGGTTATCACGCGCCGGATACATCAAAAGAAAAGGTAGAAGAATTTTTAGATAGTGTTGTGAATCAACTATCACAAATAAAATAAAAGAGAAAAAATTTCAAGCAGAATTGTATTTTAGGGGCTTGTATCACGTACGGCTAATCTTTGGGAATTTTCTCTGATCGCACTTGCCTTTATGTTTTATATGTATGGGAAATTGTAGTGAGAAACAATTTGTATCGTAAAAAAGATATATCGGTATAGAAACCATAAAAAAAGAGCTGATATTGCAAGCGAATGGCTGATTATAAAAGAACAACTATTACAAAAGCTAGCTGTATATAAATAAGGAAATAAGGTCAAATATATAAAACCGAGATACTCTCATCTTTTTGGTTTGGGGCATTTCTGTTTCGCTAGGTTGATGGCTCTTACAACAAAAATGTACATATTTTGTTGTAAGAGCTTTTTTAGCTTACTAGCTATATGGATAGCTAGTAAGCTAAAAAGTAGGTTGTATCCGGTAGGGTAAAGCGGATTTTTTATTTTTTCGAAAATTGAGTTGACATTCCCTCTACTCAGTCATACAATGTAGTTGTAATAAGTAATACTGAATAGTGTAGTTTTACTCAAAAGCTATTCAGTAAAAATTCGCCTTAGTACTCTGTGATACTGAATATAAGTCAGACAGAATAGGGGGTAAAGGAGGATCAGGACATGGAAAATTTAACTG
Organism: Bacillus sp. HY001; assembly: GCF_007558965.1. Lineage (NCBI taxonomy): Bacteria > Bacillati > Bacillota > Bacilli > Caryophanales > Bacillaceae > Bacillus > Bacillus sp. HY001. Next base: position 29,887 of record NZ_VLTE01000086.1, read on the forward strand.
AAATGCTGAAAGGTTCACTGGAAGGGTGTGTACTGGAAATCATTAGCCGCCGAGAAACGTATGGCTATGAGATTACCCGTCACCTGAATGATCTTGGATTTACCGAAGTCGTGGAAGGGACTGTTTATACTATCCTCGTACGATTAGAAAAGAAAAAGCTTGTGAATATTGAAAAGAAACCATCAGATATGGGACCGCCTCGTAAGTTTTATTCATTAAATGATGATGGCCGTCAGGAGCTTGAATTGTTTTGGAAAAAATGGGATTTTGTATCTTCAAAAATTAACGTCTTGAAGTCAAACTAGCTTCATAATATAAAATGTTCCGGCTCACATTTGGAGAGTTTCTTGTTCTGCTTTATAAAAAAGGAGGAAAATAAGATGTTGGAAATGTTTAAAAAATTAATTGGTGATAAAAAAGAATACAAAATGATGATGGCACGTGTTGGGGCACTACCGGAAGATTATCAGTTTGTGTTTAAGAAAATTCAAAACTACATGTGGAATTTCTCAGCGGGTAATGGAATGGATATGCTGCACATACAGTATGAATTAATCGATTTGTTTGAAGCTGGTGCAGCGGAAGGCAGACAAGTGCTTGACATTACTGGGGAGGACGTAGCATCTTTTGCTGACGAACTAGTGGCAAACGCGAAAACGTATGTCTCCAAGTATCGTGAAGATTTGAATGAAAGCATCATGAAGAAATTGAGAAAAAAATAAACGTAATAAGTAATACCGACTGATTAGCTGGTTACAAATTTGAATTGCCGCCATCGCTATTCAGTTATATTTTTAACCCACTACTAAGTAGTACAGATTATCAGTGATACTAAATAGAGGGTGTAGGTAACCTATTTTAATAAGGGGGAAAAAGTATGAGCAACGCAGCGATTTCTATAACAGGGTTAAAAAAATCTTTTAAAGATAAAGAAGTCTTAAAGGGAGTAGATTTTGAGGTGCAGCGTGGCGAAATTTTCGCGCTGCTTGGCTCAAATGGGGCGGGAAAGACGACAACGGTCAATATCCTTTCGACGCTAATGAAGCAAGATGATGGTGAAGTGAGTATTTGCGGGTTTGACATCCAGCGACAAGCAGATCATGTTCGTCAAAGCATCAGTTTGACAGGACAGTTCGCAGCTTTAGATGGCATGCTTACTGGTAGGGAAAACTTGATCATGATCGCCAAGTTACGTGGTGTTTCCAGTCCCGCACAAGTTGCTGACAATCTACTTGCAAGATTTAGCCTGACTGATGCGGCTAACCAAAGGGCAGACCAGTATTCAGGCGGGATGAAGCGCCGGCTTGATATCGCGATGAGTTTGATCGGGGCGCCAGCAGTTATTTTTCTAGACGAACCAACGACTGGACTTGATCCGGAAGCACGGATTGAAGTGTGGAATACTGTCAAGGAACTTGCCGGCAGCGGCACAACGATCTTGCTCACGACTCAGTACTTGGAAGAAGCAGAACAGCTAGCTGATCGTATCGCAATTTTGCATAACGGAAAAATTATTACGACAGGTACCCTTACTGAACTGAAAGAGATGTTCCCGCCAGCTAAAGTAGAGTATATCGAGAAGCAGCCGACATTGGAAGAAATTTTCCTTGCGATTATCGGTAAAAAGGGGGAGATGTAAATGAAAAGAAAAACAGGGGTATTACTAGGGCGCTTAATGCGTAATATTATGCGTAGTCCAGATACAATTATTACTGTAGCGATTACACCGATTATGATGATGCTATTGTTTGTTTACGTATTTGGCGGAGCTATAAAGACAGGAACGGATAACTACGTCAATTATTTATTGCCAGGAATTTTGCTAATGGCCATCGCATCCGGTGTGGCTTACACTTCTGTACGATTATTTACAGATATAAAGAGTGGGCTAATGGCACGATTCATTACGATGCCTATTAAGCGCTCATCGATATTATGGGCTCACGTTTTAACCTCTCTTGTTGCTAATATGCTTACTATTGTGGTGGTTATGCTTGTTGCGCTCTTAATGGGCTTTCGTTCTAGTGCTAATATGCTAGATTGGCTTGCAGTAGCTGGAATACTGGGGATGTTTACGTTAGCGCTAACATGGCTAGCTATCATTCCAGGGCTGACAGCGAAGTCTATGGAAGGGGCGACAGCATACTCGTACCCACTCGTTTTTCTTCCATTTATTAGTTCGGCCTTCGTACCTACCGAAACGATGCCAAAAATTATTCGTGCGTTTGCAGAAAATCAGCCTGTAACTTCAATTGTGAATGCGATTCGTGCCCTTTTATATGAAGGGACTGTTGGCAACGATATATGGATTGCACTCGCTTGGTGCGTAGGCATCATGATCATCTCTTATTTTTTCGCTAGTAAAGCATTTAAACGTCAGTTAGGATAAGTGAATTAAGTCACTCGAAATTATATATATTTGAAAAAGCACGGGAGGTTTTCCGTGCTTTTATTATGTATTGTGCTCTCATGGTAAAAAATATGTGCAGCTGGTAACGAATTAAACTCAATATTTTTGGGTTTAAGAGATCAATGCTCATGGAGAATATAAACATAACCGCTCTTGTAAATCGTTTAATACTTCTTCAGGCATTTCCCTGATTGTAATATCCTTCCCTAGGAAAAGCAGCCAATTTGTTATCTCTGTCAGTTCATCGGAATTATTAACATCGATAAATGTTTTTAAAATGGCTGTAGATTGGTAAGGGTTTGTGTAAGATATTGAAACTTTGAAAGGGTGGTATTTTTTGAACTGGGCAATTGCTTTCGGTCCTAATTCAAGTACGAGATTGATTATTTCGTCCTTTTTACTAAGTTTTTCTAAAATCTTTTTCTTACTTAACCTTTTTTTCGTCGTGTACGGTTCAATATTGATGAGGTCATCGACAGGAAAAATCAGCTTCTTTTCTTCTTTTAAGTCAAACCCTTCAATAATCCAATGGCTTTTTTCTTGATAAAGGTGTAATAGATAAATTGGATAAGGCTTGATTTTCTCTTCTTCTTTGATGGTAATCAATAAATGTCTATCCAAAAGAAGGATTTGGATGAGTTTTTCTAACATCGGATGGGGGAGGTCAGAAAGCTCCAGTAGATCGGGATTATGAGGATTAGTCCCTTCAAAAAGCAAGAGCTGATTTAAAAGAACGAGGTCATCTTGCTGGGTTTCTGAAATGAGACCTAGTAGTTTTTCGGCTAAAGATTGGCGACTTTTTAGATAGGGAAGTTGTTGGTTTCTTGTAGCCATAAAGGCAATAAAAAGAGCTTTGACTTCGTTATCAGTAAAGCGAACAACGGGCAGGATAGAATTATGCATGACAAAATATCCACCAGTTCTCCCAACTTCAGCGACAAGTGGCATGCCCATAGCTTCAATTTCTCTAATGTCTCTAATAGCTGTCGATCGTGATATGTTAAATTCTCGTATGATTTCAGTAATTGTAAAGTGCGAGCGATTGTTGATATACCGCATAATTGTATTAATCCGTTCAACTTTTTTCATTTGAGTCTCCTAAACAGTATCATTTTTTGACATGATTTAAAGATATTATAAACTCATCAGATGAAAAGATAAATCGTTTGATTCATTTTAAAAAAAGGAAGGTATTGAAAATGAAAAATTATACGATAGAAGAAAAAGATAGTTTTATTGTGTTAGGTATTGGAACTGAAATTAAGAGTGACTATACAGACTTTGCTGGAATAAATAAAGAAAAGGAATACTTTTGGTCAGCTGTTAAAGAAGATGGAAGGTTGGATACTTTAAAAAAACTTGCTACAAACGAATACATTTTTTCTGTGAGCGAAGCGGTGAATAACAAGATGATGTATTATGCTGGTGTCATGACAGAAGCACAAATAGAAGAAGAATCTAGAGTGATCCAGTTTCCGAAGGGAGAATACTTAGTAGTGAAAGGGGAAGACAAAACGGCTGAAGAGTTAAGTAATAAGCTTACTGGCATGGCTTTCGGTCAAGCTTTACGAGAAGCAACAGATTTTGCTTATGTTGGTGGGCCAAATACAACAGTTGAGATGGGGCAAAGAGACGGCTTAGTATTTGGTGAAATGTGGATCCCGGTTGTTAGGAAATAAAGTGATAAAAGGTACGAATTTGGAAAGTAGAGGCTAACAATCTTGAATTGTTAGCCTTTTTGATATGGATATAAATTCATATGCTACTACACATTATGTTCTGATAAAATGGAATAAAAGGGAATAAAAAGGAATTAATGTAAGGTGGTGGTAGGTTGAATAAAAGACGGATATTTGAGCTATTCATAGTAGTGTTTGTTTTTCTATTCCTTCATGTAAGCACATATACTAATGAAAAATTCAACGATAAATTGGGGTCCTTTACTTTCGTTGTTCTATTTCTTATCGTTTATATCAACGCTATATTTATAGAACGGTATTTTGAGGATATACAAAAGTGGGTTCGAAATATAACAATTTGTTTTGCTTTGTTAGTAGTTGCTGTAGTATCAATATGGATAGGTTATTTTTAAACCTTAACTTAATTGATCTTTTCTTTCCTCAGTCATGATAAGATTTACAATAGGAAGTTTTATGTAACATGAAGGGGGAAGATTCATGGTCAGCTTTAGTACTTTGTTAGCATTTGCAATTGTTTCACTTAGCATGGTTTGTTCACCTGGGCCTAATATGATTTATCTTATCTCTCGTTCCATTACGCAAGGACGTATGGCGGGATTTATTTCTCTCTTGGGCATTATGCTCGGATTTGTAATTTATATAATCGCAACAATGTTCGGACTTACAGTTTTATTCCTTGCAGTACCCGCTGTCTACGAAGCAGTCAAGTGGGCAGGTGCTGCTTACTTGCTTTGGCTCGCCTGGAATTCGATAAAACCGGGTGCTACTTCTATTATGGAACCTCGTACTATTTCTAATGAGCCACCAAGGAAATTATTTTTGATGGGGCTTATGACTAATCTTCTAAATCCAAAGATTGCTATTTTGTATGTGTCACTGTTACCTCAATTTGAAGATCCTGAGAAGGGATCGTTGCTTATACAAGGTGCAGTTTTAGGCCTTACGCAAATCACTGTTAGTTTTATAGTCAACCTTCTAATTGTGTTTACAGCAAGTAAAATTGCTACATGGTTTGGCACACGCCCAACGTGGCTGCAAGTGCAGCGTTGGCTTATGGCAAGTGTCTTAACGGGACTTGCTGTACGTCTTGCTTTTGAACGCCGACAGTAGGAGTATCTAAAAATTTGAAGGTCTATTTTAATGTTACGGCAGGAATGTCATTTTTTATTTTAAGGGTAGGATAAAAAGGAGAGGTATGTGAAGAATATACAATGATAAATGAAATTCCTACTTACTAGCGATAAGTCAGTTTTTATATAAATATATGAATAAACCCCTCTCATAAACAGAAAATACTTTTTATGAGAGGGGTTTATTCAATTTAAGGCTATTAAAAATGGAATAAAAGCAATGCAAGTTCTCACTTATCTAGAATAAGTGAGAAGATGATGTTTTATTTGTTCAATAAAATACTGATGGTGTATATTATCGTTCGATACTCGACTTGCCATAATAGCGCCCTCCATTGAAGATGCAAGAAAAGAAGCGAGCGATCTAATGTCTATATCTTCTTTAAGTTCATGTTTCTCTATTCCTTCTTTTATGAGAGAAGCCATTAACATTACTGTATCATCATAACCTTTTGCTGCTGCTGTTTGTAATTCTGGAAATACTCCAGTACTTTCAATTGCGCTATTAAGCAATGGACAGCCTCCAGCAATAGGAGGATTATTAGCTGCATCTTGATATACAAGGAAAATTGCAAGAATTTTATCGATTGCTGTCTTTTTATTTTCCATTGCTTTATGAAAATGCCCCCACATAATCTCACCACTTTTGTCGTAGGCAGCAAGGACAATTTCTTCTTTATTTTTGAACCTACGATAAATAGCTCCTTTAGATAGTTCAGTAGCTGTCATTATATCCTGGATGGATGTGTAAGTTATCCCATTAGTATTAAATAAATATAAAGATGTTTCAATAATCTTTTCTTTTACCTTATCAACTTTAGTCATGCTTTGTGGCCCTCCTAATAAAACGAACTTAATATTTAAGGTGATTTTTACTATGATTTTTCTTGAATTTTTATTGTAAGTAAAAATAAGTTTAAAGTAAAAATATTTTATCAATCCCTATCTTATGGGAACTTAAAACAATACAGTTTGAGGTTAATTAAATTATATTATCTATATTATTCGAATGAATTTTCTGTCAATTATAATATGACCAATTGGTTAATTCAGTCATATTATACAACTAATTTTACCTAAAATCATAGAAGAAGTAAAAATATCGTTAATTTTAATGTATAAACATATGACTATTATATCTAATTTTTATTAATAGGATTAGCTAAAACTAAAGCTAAAGGGGACGGGCTACTCCCACTTTCACTCCATTCTATAAACGATTAATCATTAATAATTACTGGAATTTGATTGTAAATAAGCAACTGAGAAATAAATATATTTGGTTTTTAACATATTTTTTGTTAATACTTTGTAAAAAGGGTTTAAAAAACTAGAAACATATAGTATTATTGAACACTGAAACCGAACCGAACGGTCCGGTTCGGTTAATTATATGAATATATTTGGAAGGAGAACTTTATGCAGAAAGAAAAATCAAAAATTGTAGGTAATTTAATTAGGAGGATAATAAAATGAACTTTATAAAAATGAATAAAAAAGAACTTATTATGCTAGTAATTTTAACACTGTTCTTACCATTTCAAATTGGTTTGTTCATATTATTTGGCATATCACTTTTAACTAACAACAATTTAGTTGAATCAGAATTTGCTCTTGGTGCCATCGGTTTTACTGTACCTGCTATTGTTGGAATAATTTTATTTAAGAACGAAATTATTGAGAGTTTTGTATATTTTAAAGAGAAAACAATTTTGAAAATAGTAAGTATTCCTATGGTGGTTTTACTTATGATAATTATTGAGAATTCTATTATGCATTTTCTAGCAACTGGTCAGCCAGAGAACCAAGAACAACTCCTTGAAGCAGGTGCGGAGGTACCTCTTATATTTACATTGCTTGTATTTGGTATTCTGGGTCCAATACTTGAAGAAATTGTGTTTCGTCATATTTTAATAAATCGCTTTTCGCATTATATTGGTACTGCTATTGCATCTATCATTTCGATTCTAATCTTTACATTCCTTCATACGAACCAGCTTTCGGATTATGCTATTTATTTACCAGGCGCGGTGATACTTACTATTGCTTATCTGCTTTCTAAAAGATCCCTTGCATATGTTATGGCGATACATGTGTTAAACAATTGCCTTGGTTTCATTCTGTAAGAAATTAGTCTTGCATCTATTATAGAGTTAAAAAACTAGAAACAGATACTGATAAATCATTAGACAGCCAACTAATGATTTATGTAATTCCTTGTACGTCGAAAAACTACAGTTTAGGTGTAAACTGTGGTTTTTTTAATGAAGAAAAGTACAGTAGAAAATGTTTGGATTTAATTACAAAGGTATCAGAGGCATATAAAAAGAAAACCATTGATTAGCCTTTTTTCAAATCAATGGTTTTTATTTTTGAAATAAATATATATTTTATCAAAAATATTCTTTGACCCCCATAAAACTATGTATTCCTTCGAATATATATAGTGAAGAAAATCGATAGAAGAAAAATGGTTATGAAAGAACATTGAAGTGGTAATAAAAATACTAGATTAAGTGGAGAATCCGAAATAAAAGGATTAAATTACCAAGGATATAGAGAAGAGTTATTCAAGAATTACAGATAAAATAGAAAAAGAGCAAGAAAAACAAGTGAAAGAAAATTAACATACAAACTGAACTTTAGTGCCGAGAGAAAAGGGAAATCATTAAGAAAACGGTGAAAAAAGTTAGTCTCGAAAAATATAAGTAACAGCAAGAAGACAAACCAAAAGAAAAGTACTAACAAAATGTGGTTGAATGGTCACTTGTTTAGTGACCTTTTTGCTATTTGAAGGAGGCTGGGAGATTACTAGTGTTGAGTTTAGTAATGAAGATCCTAAGAAAACCGAAAATAGAAGATATCGTATGTGACATACAAAACAACGGAGGAGATAAGGAAGCATTTATCGTACAATATCAGCCGTTTATTAGAAAATCAATATCGTCTGTCTGTCGCCGATATATTACAGAACAGGATGATGAATATAGTATTGGACTGTTTGCGTTTAACGAAGCAATTGAAAAGTATTCATATAAAAAAGGGAAATCTTTTTTAGCGTTTGCTGATCTTCTTATAAAAAGAGATGTAATTGACTATATACGTAAGGAGTCTAAACATAACTTTGTCTTTTTAAAAGAAGATGAGCAAGAGGAAATGTTAGAAATGCAAGTATCGCTCACGGAGTATATGAAAGAGATGGAAAACAGTAACCGTAAGGAGGAAATTCTTCATTTTCAAAGTGTGTTAGCTGAGTTTAAAATCACATTTTCAGAGCTTGCTAAAGAATCTCCTAAGCATCGTGATACGCGTGAGCACCTAATAGAAATTGTGAAGATTATTATAAAAGAAGAGGAAATGATGGAAGAGCTCTTCCGAAAGAAAAAATTACCCTTAAAAGATATTGAACCACGTGTTAGGGTAAGTCGTAAAACGTTGGAACGACATAGAAAATACATTATTGCAATGTGCATTATTTTTGCAAACAACTATACATATATTCTTGATTACATAAGAGGGGAAAAGCATGATGAATAAAGGAATTGTGATGGATATAAAAAAGCAAAACGTAGTTGTTTTAACTCCAAATGGAGAGTTTATTACATTTAAAAGAAAAGCGCACCCATACATGATAGGAGAGGAAATCTCGTTTAACAAACAAGAACAAAGAGTTCCCCGTTTTTCAATACCACCTTTCTTAAAGCCTACAACAGTCATTGTTGCTGGTTTTCTATGCGTATTGCTGTTTTTCTACAATCAACCAGAAGAAAAAGTGTTTGCTTATGTCTCAGTTGATATAAATCCAAGTTTAGAGGCGAGCGTAACGGAGGATCTTCGTGTTATAGATTTACGGGCTTGTAATGATGACGGAAGGCGTATTTTAAAAGAAATGAAAGGATGGGAAAATGAGCATCTGCAAGATGTAATACGTACGATTATAAAGCAGAGTCAAGAGGATAAGTACTTAACAAATGATAAGAAAGTTATGCTAACAGCTGTTGCAAAGGACAAATCGCTAGAACCACAGTTGGAAAAAGCTTTGCAAGAATTAAAGAAAGAGTATGAGATAAAACATATTACAGTTGAATATCAAAGCAGTACGATGCAAATGCGGGAGGATGCCAAGAAAGCAGGAGTTGGAACGGGCGTTTATATAAAACAAGAGAATGAGAAGACAAAACCGCTTACTTCACCTGTACTGCCGTCTAATCAAGAACAACAAAAGTCATCTTCTGATGCATCATCGGACGCACCTCCTGTAAAAGAAGAAAGCAATGAGAAGAAAGAGTATATAGAACAAAAGCAATATAAGGAACAACAACCGAAGCAGATAAAAGAAAATAATGAGAATCAGCAAGAGAATAACGGAAGAGGCTCGCAAGGAAATAATGGGCACCAGCAAGAGAATAACGGAAGAGGCTCGCAAGGAAATAATGGGCACCAGCAAGA
>NZ_VLTE01000008.1:0-3145 GCF_007558965.1 Bacillus sp. HY001
GAGCCTCGCAGAGCACGTCCAAATGAAATTTGGTATAACGTGCTAGACCAAATTATCGGATTCTCTCAATCTTCGTGCTATGCTGATTACCAAAAGGGGGGCTTACTTGTGGCTCATGTAGAAAAATATACAAAAGGCAGCGTACAAGGATTATCGATTCATTGGGACAGAAAAACAGAAAATCATTCGAATCAAGAGATTGATAATGAGCGGTCAAATTTAAATTATGATTTATGCGAAAAAGAAGGAGATACACTTTCCCGCATGAATGATCGATTACGTGAAGTACATTGTTTGAATCGGAAAGATGTAAAAGTTTGTAGTGATTGGGTTGTTACGTTACCAGAAAACTTGAAGGGGACTTCAGAAAAAGAACAACGTGAATTTTTTGAAAAAACCTATGAGTTTTTAGCGAATCGTTATGGCGGTGAAAAAAATGTATTGTCCGCTAACGTACATAAGGACGAAACAACACCTCATATGCATTTTGCTTTTATGCCTGTTGTTTGGGACGAGAAAAAACAACGGGAAAAAGTTTCAGCCAAAGAGGTTTTAACAAGAAAAGATTTAAAGACATTCCACCAAGATTTAGATACATTTTTGAAAAAGGAAATACCACACATCTACAAAGATGGAATTTTAAATGATAAAACGATTGGTGTTGATACCGTTAAGGATTTAAAAAAGCATTCTCTAGAAATAGAGAAACAAAAAAAGGCGATGGATGCGGAAGTAAAGATAAAAGAAAAAGACTTGGAGAGAAAAATCCAATCTTTAGATAAAGAATTTGAAAGTAAAAAGAAAAAGCTTTTAGATCTCAGTGAACAATTACCACAAGAAATCAAAATCAATGCAAAAGGGAAAGAGAAAAAAACAGAGGTTGTGAAAAAAGGATTATTTAAAACAGAAACGATAACCAAAAACACTGGGAATTGGATTATTGGAACGAACGAATTGAAAAGAGTACAAAAAATGGTGAACGCTGCCTATATGGTCAAAAGGGATTATGAACGTTTGCAAAGTACAGATTTGGTGGAAGAAAATAAAAAATTACACCTGCAAGTAGAGGGCTTGTCTAACAATTTAAAAGCATCTCATCAGATTAATGCGGAGTTGAGAGAGAGAAATAAAGAATTACATACAAAAATAGGCTCGTTACAAGCTCATATAAACGATTTGAAGATAAACGTAAAGGTTTTATATCAACAAACGAAAAAAGTCTTTAAAGAGCAATTTAAAACGTTTAGAGGGCTTGTTAAGAATGAACTAGTTGGAAGGGAAGTAGAGGATTACTTTGAGCGTGAACATAAAAACGAAATGACTAAACAACGAGGATATGATATGGAAAGGTAAAACCGCCTTAGAATCAATTCTTGGGCGGTTTATTCAACTGCATTAATTGGAGCCTTATTATTATTAAAATCTTCGAATCTAGCAAGTAAGTATTTCTCTTTTGTATCTTTACCACGATGAACAAGGCTTGGATGTATCATTATTGCTCCAGTTCTTCTAGTAATTATTTGGGCTTGCTCCAGTGTTTTTAATGTGTCTATTACAGTTTGTCTAGATACCTTGCTTTTTTCGGTCAATTCTCTTGTAGTTATAATTAACGTATTTGTTGATTTGTCCATGTTTTCTAATATGTATTTTACAACTTGCATTTTTTTATTACCTAAACTATCTATTAATTGAACGATTGCAGTTAAATATGTGATCATAAAACCATTTCTAGGAGTTTTCTTTATGACTTCATCAGTTTCTATTATTTCACCTGTATCTAGGTTTCTCCATCGACTTTTACCGTTATATATTATTTCGTTTTCAGTTTTTTGTTTTGGCATATTATCACCTTTCTCCTATATTTTTGTATTTCCATTTTATCATAATTAGACCAAAAGGTCAAAAAAAATTAGACCAAAAGGTATAAAAAATTAGACCAAAAAGTATAAAAAATTAGACCAAAGAAAATGCCCTTCAATAGCTATATATCAGCTTAAAATCTACTTTTTACCCCCTGCTTACTCTTTTCTATATATTTAAGGCGATAAATATCGCCTTAAATATATTCTTTTTTTATTTTTTTTAGAGGGCTTTCCACAATGCAATAGTCGAGTAGTATTTTTTGAGAAAACCACTCAAAAAATCTCCACTCTTTTGCTATTGCATAGTGAAATTCGGCAGGTGTGAGCATGTCGCCAAGCCGAACATACCAAAAACGAGGATTTAAGTTGCACGACTTGGACTAGCAATTGTACCTGCCGAACCGCCTTGATCTATCGTTCAAGAATTTCACTAATGCCATATAAAATTACGTTAAGTTCCTGGGGGCTAGCCCCCAAACCCCCAGCCAGCACTCACACCCAAAAACAAGGGGGATACCAATAAAAAAGTCAAAATCCTATATAGTGGATTTTGACTTTTTTATTGGTATTGAACTACAAGGGTCCCTACAGGCTGTTTTTGAACACCCGTAGTTCTTTTTAAAAGGGATTAATTTATCAGATTTATTAAATGAATAATTCATAAAATCCCCTTTCAATCACTCTGTTGTATGGCAATTTATCAAGTAGGCAGTTGTACATAAGTAGTGTATGCAGGGGACAAAAATGTGTATATAACTGGATAAGCCTTTTTTATTTTTGGCTTGGTATGAAAAAAGAACCCTAATGTTGGATAGGGTTCTTTTTAGGGGTAACAGTTGAAGGTTGAAGGTATATTTCATATTTATTATGTACTTTACTCTTATATTCATTCGAATAGGAAACACATATGTTTGGAGTAATTTGCAAAGCGATTGTTGGAAAAGGAAAAATTAGCGGTAAGTGTCAATGGTAAGCGGACTGGAAGGGGTCAGCGGTTTGTGCTGATCCATGAAAGGAGCATTAAGGAATTGACACGTGCAATTGATTCTTCACCCTCTTGGCCTGTCAAAACGTCAAACGTTTTGGCCTGCCAACCGGCGAGGGAGTCCCTCAAGGATTGAGGGGTTGGGGAGTTCGATTGATGGGGTCAAGGGGAAGAGTTCCCCTTGTAGGTTCGGACAAAGTCCGAGGTTTTTTTGCCATGCAAGGCATGGTTTGGCGAAGCCAACGAGCCTCGCAGAGCACGTCCAAATGAAATTTGGTATAACGTGCTAGACCAAATT
>NZ_VLTE01000087.1:0-55630 GCF_007558965.1 Bacillus sp. HY001
ACAGGTTATATACATATCGACACACCCCAATAGTTTGACGGATTTTACTAACTTGTTCAGTTGTCGGTTTGATTTCTATTAAATATGCTCTTTTCATAGGTCTTCATCTTCCGAGATTTTCTTTTTGTATTTTCTCAACCCATATATTCTACAGCTAAATACATGAATGATAGATATTAAATCCTGAACAAGTTCTTCTTGAGGAGATAGTTTTTCATTGTTAACAATCATAATTTCCACTCCCATTTTACGAAGAAACTCTTCAAACCAATCATATCCAAAACGTACAAATCTATCTTTCTGTGCAATGATGATCGTCGAAATATTTCTTTCCATACAACTGTCAATCAGTTTATTCCACTGTTTTCTTTTGTAGTTTAATCAGCTACCAATATCTTTGATAACTTCATCTACAATCATTCCTCGTGCATTTGCGAATGTTTTTAAAAACTCAACCTGATTTTCTAAATCATCTTTCTGACCTGGATTTGATACTCTTGTGTAAATAACTACTTTACCTACTTTATTTTCTTCTTGAATACCCATATATTCCTTATACTGTTCTTCTGTATAATATCTTCTTCCTTTTGGGTTTCGGTAAGCAGGTAAAACACCTTGATTGTCCCACCTTTGTAATGTCTTAACAGAGACATTAAGCATTTCTGAAAATTCTTTTGGTTTATATTGTTTCATAATTACTTTTTATTATATACGCCTACTTTTGTCTATGTTTTTGTTTACTGTTTCTTTCTCCTACCAAGACGGTAAAACAGAACCATCAAATTTTTTCTCGATAAATTCTTTTACTTCTTTAGATTGATAAGCTTTTTTTAATTTATTTACAACAGCATCATCTTTATTTTCAGTACGAACAACGACCCAGTTCACATATGGTGAATCTTTTCCTTCACGGAAGATAGAATCTTTCGAGGGGCTTAATTTTGCACCTAATGCAAAGTTTGTATTAATTGCAGCTGCTTTCACTTCACTTAGTTGTGTTGGTAATTGGGATGCTTCTAATTCAACAATCTTTAAATTTTTTGGATTTTCAATTACATCTTTCGCAGTCGCTTTTTCTGTCGCTTTTGGATCTACTTTTAAAACTCCTGCTTTTTCAAATAGCTTTAAAGCTCGAAGTTCATTCGTTGGATCATTTGGTACAGCGATTGCGTCGCCCTCTTTTAAGTCTTTTACATCTTTTAAGCTTTTAGAATATACGCCCATAGGGAATGTTACTGTTGAAAATACTTCCGTTAATTTCATATTGCGCTCAGCTTTAAATACGTCTAAATATGATTTCGTTTGATAGCTATTTACATCGAGGCTTTTTTCATCTAAAGATACGTTTGGTGCTACATAATCATTAAATACTTTTACATCAATTTCGAGTCCGTCTTTCGCTGCTACTTCTTTTACCTTTTCAAAAATTTGTTCATGCGGTCCGCCAGTTACACCGACAGTAATCTTTTTCTCATCTAATGCTTTTACCTCTTTATCAGAATTAGCACCACATGCACCTAGCAATAATACCGCTCCACTTACAATGCTCAATAATACTTTTTTCATCTATAATTCCCCCTCCATATACGTTCCAAAATAAAAAGCACCTCTCAAAATAAGAGAGGTGCCGAATAGACAAAATAGGTTCCTCTCTTATCTTCCAAAACGAAAACTCGTTTTGCAGGAATTAGCACCTTAGCTTATACGTCATAAGCTCGGTTGCCGGGCATCATCGGGCCAGTCCCTCCGCCACTCTTGATAAGAGTTTGTGTATGTAGTTTTTTTAATATGGTATTAATAGTAAATCTTACAAAAAGAACTGTCAATGTTATTTTCTGAATATATTTTATTTTAAGGTAATCGAAACATTACCTTTCTTATGTCCCTTTTCCACATATATATGAGCTTCAGCAATTTCTTCTAATTGGTAGGTTCTATCAATAACAGGTTTTAAATGTTCTGTTTCAGTTAGTTCTTTTAGTAGAATCATATCCTCTTTACTTACCTTTGCCATCATTCCATTAACAGATACATATTTTCCATTGGGTGTTAATGTATTTGTGCAAAGGGATTTTTTATACTTCCCAACTGCATCAAATATAATATCATAGCGCTCGCGCCGCTTAGTAAAATCTTCTTTCGTATAATCAATTACCTTATCAGCTCCTAAAGATTGAACGAGTTCAAAATTTGAATTACTACAAACAGCCGTAACAGTCGCACCGAAATATTTAGCAAGTTGTACAGCAGCTGTTCCTACTGATCCTGAGGCACCATATATGAGCACTTGTTGCCCTTTTTTTACACGGCCCTTTCTCAGAAAATGCAATGCGGAAGTTCCACCAAAAGGAATAACTGCAGCTTCTTCATACGTCACATTGGTAGGTTTTAATGTTATTAATCCACTTTCATGTACGCATGTGTACTCGGCATAACCACCGAGGTTTAGTTCTGTTAATGCAAAAATTGGATCCCCTTTTTTAAATTGGGTTACATCTGTTCCTATTTCTTCGATTTCACCGGATAATTCTACGCCGAGTATAGGTTTTCTCGGTTTTCTGAAACCTAATATGATCCGCATAGGGATCCAAAATAAGAGGGGACTATTAAAACCACGTATTCTACAATCTCCAGTTGATACACTTGTTGCATGAATTTTAACTAATACTTCGTTTTTTTTAGGCATAGGTTTTTCTATATTTTGAAGCTGAAGAACGTTAGGTGGTCCATACTGTGTGCAAATGATCGCCTTCATAATGACCTCCTGAAATGAATTGTTGTTATTTACATCATATTTAAAACTTTTATCAAACATGTCGCGATATAGCGAATATAGATTAAAAATTATATAGATTTCATAGGAAAAGAGGTGATATTATTTTTGGAAAGGGGGCAATATTATGAAAAAAATTATTTTTGTTTCAAGTTTAGTACTTGCAATCAGTCTAGGGGTAGGGTGTAGTAATGACAAAACAGCAAAGACGGACGAACCGAAGAAAGAATCAGTTCAAAAGGAAAAGGAATTAACAGCGAAGGATGTTTTCAAGAAAACGAACGAAGCTTTTAAAAATGAAGAACATGTAACGATGACATATGATGTAGGGGTAAAAGCTGAAGGAACAGAGATGGATATATTAAAGGCTAAGATGCAATTAGAGCCAAAGACAAAAAATTCTCGTTCTGAAATGAATATTTCTGGTACAGATGTTGTAGTGTATACTGTGGATGGTAAAGTTGCTGGTGAGGTGAAAAAACCTAATACAGGAGAAGTTATAACCGTACCAGAGGAGCAATTAAACGCTGGTGGAATGAAGGCAACTCAAGATATTGTAGATAAGTTGGAAGTACCGGAAGTAGTTTTAGATAAAATGAAGATGGAGAAAAGCGGAGATAAATATAAACTGAAATTTACATTAAAAGGGCAAGAAACAGAAAGTATGTTAACTAGCATGGATGAAACGCAGAAGAAAATGTTACAAGCACAAAATGCGAAGATAGAAGAAGTAGATGCAGAATATATTATTACAAAAGATTTTAAATATGAATCAGCAAAGATAGACATGATTATGAGTAGTAATGGCAAGGATAAAGCACATATTATTACGAATGCAAAATATACGTCGTACGAAAAGTTTGACCCAATACAATTGCCAGCAGCAAAATGATAGTTTTGATAAGAGAGAGACCTAGAATAAGGGCTCTCTCTTTTTTTATTCATACTTTCTTCTTAAGAAAATAGGTACAATATGAAGAGGAAGAATTATAGAAGAGGAGAGTGTCATTTGAAAAAAAGAAAGATAGCGGTGGTCATTGTAGCTTATACAGTGTTGCTTGCAACATCTGTAAATACATATAAAGAGCAACTAAATCATCCCATTATGAGCGATGTAGGAAAGCTACTTCCAACGAAAATTAAACGTGTTGAAAATGCTGAAGATGAAGGTTCATTAAAACAGGTCGTGCAAGATGCAAATGTTTCTGGGGAGAAAATTTCTATTGCTGGTATGCAGCATAGCCAAGGCGGGCAGACGTATTATCCGAACGGTACGATGCTTGATATGAAAGGGTACAATGAAATATTAGAATTTAATCCGGCGGAGAAGAGGATTAGGGTGCAAAGTGGTGTCACATGGAATGACATTCAAAAGAAAATCAATCCATATGGTCTTGCGGTTCAAGTGATGCAATCTCAAAATATTTTTACTGTTGGTGGTTCATTAAGTGTAAATGTACATGGGCGTGATATTCGTCATGAAGCATTGATTGATACAGTAGAGTCGTTTAGGTTGTTAATGGCAGATGGTAAGGTGCGTAATGTAAGTAGAGAAGAAAATGCGGATCTGTTTCCGTATGTAATTGGGGGATATGGATTGTTTGGCGTGATTTTAGATGTGACGCTAAAGTTAACAGATGATGAATTGTATGAAGCGCATACGAAGGTACTAGATTATAAAGAGTACTCTTCATATTTTAAGAATAAGGTGCGAAGGGACGAGAATATACGCATGCATTTAGCACGTATTTCTGTGGCCCCACATTCATTTTTAAAAGAAATGTATGTGACAGATTATGTATTGGCAAAAGATCAGCAGAGGTTGAAAGAGTACAGTAAATTGAAAGAAGAAAATATTATAGCTGCGCCAAAATTTTTACTCGGTTTATCACGCTATAGTGATTGGGGAAAGGATACATTTTGGGATATACAAAGAAGTTATTTTGAACGTACAAATGGTAAGTACGAAACACGAAATAATGTAATGAGGTCGGATAGTGCCTTTATGGAATACGATAATCCAAACTTGACCGAGATTTTACAGGAGTATTTCGTACCGGTAGATAGTTTTGCAGCTTATATAGATGACTTGCGAAGTGTTTTGGATGAAGAGGAATTAAACCTTCTTAACATTACCATTCGCTATGTAGAAAAGAATGAGAATGCGGTACTATCATATGCGAAAGATGATATGTTTGCACTTGTGCTTTTAATTAATCAAGGGCGCTCAGAGGATGAAATAAAGAAAACAAAAGCGGTCATTCAGAAGATGATTGATGTTACTTTAAAGCATAATGGGAGTTATTATTTACCGTATTATTCTTATCCAGAAAAGGAGCAACTAAAGAAAGCATATCCTCGCATAGAAGAGTTCCTTCAGAAGAAGAAGGAAGTAGACCCAGAGGAACGGTTTGTGAATTTATTTTATAAGGAGTATAGCAAATGACATATAGAAGATTTGTAGCGTCACAAAGCATAATTATGATGGCGGGAAGTATGGTATTTCCTTTTTACATTCTATTGCTTCGTAATGTTGGGAATAGCTTCTCGCAGTTTGGCTGGGCGTATGGTTTATTCGCCTTAACTTCAGCACTTGTATATCCGGTAGTAGGAAAGGTGTCTGATCGAGTAGGTGATCGGAGATTATTAATTATATATGCTTGGTCCATGGCAATATTAATGCTTTGTTTCCCGATTGCCACGGAAGTCTGGCATGTGTACATTCTTCAAATTGTCATGGGGGTTTTAGGTGCTGTCCAGCGTAATACGGAGAAGACATCGTTAGCGCGAAAGGTTGTGCAAGAAAATGCTGGTTATGAGATTGGAAAATATCATGTGTGGACATCGATTGGAGGAGCAGTAGCAATTATTGCAACGGGATATTTAGTAGATTTCTTTACGATTGGTACGATTTTTTATATTGCATCTATCTTATATGTAGTAAGCGGCGTTGTATTAAGTAGTAAAAAAATATAATCATCCCCATTTTTACCTGAATACCCTTTATTTGTTATACTAAAAGGGAAGACAAAAGAAAAGGGGACATTGCCTTTGATGAAATTTTTAATTTTAGCTATTCTCACTTTGTTTTTGATTCCATGGACAAGAAGCGGTAGTAAACTTCGTGCAGTGGATAAGAAAGGGGATGAGAAGGTTGTAAAGGGTAAGAAATCATCCATTTTAGTTATTCCTGTTTTATTTTGGATCGGTATTGCAATCTATGAATATCTTTGGCTAATTGATGATCGAGCAGATTCGATTCTTACTCATTATTCTGTTGCAGTAGCAATTTTAATTGGGCTTGTTTTATTTTCACAAGATCAAATAGGGAAATTAGAAGGTACGTTAAAAGGACTTCTAATGTTTGTTTTACTCGCAAGTTACGGCTATTTTGGTTATTTGCACGATATAGTAATCACGCAAAAAAAATATGATTCTGTTGTAAAGGTAGAGAAAGATATTTCAGAGCCATTTACTGAAAATGATCAGCCGTTTACAGTGCCGCCAAAGACAGCGGAGAATAAAATGAAAAAAGTATTTGGGGACATTCCGAAAGTAGCTTATTTTGAGCTAGGGGAATTAACGCCACAAATGGTAAATGGTGAGGCTTTATATGTAGCACCGATTGAAGTTTCAGGCTTTTTTAAAGCACGTAAAGCTGAGACAATTCCAGGGTACGTAACGATGTCAGGTACGAATCCTGATGCGGAAGCGAAACTGCATCTTGGTTATAAAATGAAATATGTGCCGAGCATGTTTTTTGGTAATAAATTAGAACGTGTCGTTCGAAAAGCAGAACCGGATTTGATTTTTAAAGGGAAACCTAAATTCGAAGTGGATGATAAAGGGAAACCGTATTATACAATGACGTATGGTGAATTTATCTCAGGAAGATCTGGATTTGAGGTAGAGGGCGTTGTAGTAGTAGATGCACAAACAGGTGAAGTGAAAAGATACGATAAAGGAAAGGCACCTAAATTTGTTGATGGTGTATTAAATCATGAGACCGCATCTACATTAAATACGTATTTCGGTAAATATATTCACGGATTTTGGAATACAAAATTCTCGCAAACGGATATGAAGATTCCGACTGAGTGGGGAACGAAAGAAGGAGTTACACCAATTTTCGGTAAGGATGGAACGTTATATTACTTTACTGATTTCACCTCTCCGAAAGAGGGAGTAGATTCTGCACTAGGTTATTCGCTTATCGATGCGCGTACCGGTAAGTTGTATTACTATAACGGAAAAGAAGTGAAGGGAATTATGGATGGTTCAGCTGCTTCGGAAGTAGTGGATAATTCCTTTAAGAGAGAGAAATGGCATGGAACGATGCCGGTTATTTATAACGTGTATGGTAAACCTTCTTGGATTGTACCTGTTATTGATGACGGGGGATTAGTACGTGCTCATACAGTTATCTATGCTTCTAATGCAAAAATATTTGCAACAGGTTCGACGCAAAAAGAAGCGCTTGAGAATTATAAAAATGCGCTGAGTGGCAGTGGAGATTCATTTAGACCAACTTCAAATGGTAAAGAGGCACAAAAAGAAGGCGTTGTACAACGTGTATATAAAGAAAAATCAGGTGAAAATACTATTGTGTACGTACTGTTAGAAAATGAACAAAAAGTATTTATGATACCTGTGAAGAAATTCCCATATGCTATGTTTACAGAAGTGGGAGATCCAATTCAAATCACATATTTAGATACAGGAGAGGCGATGTCTTCCGTATCTAAATTTGCCAATAGTAATTTGAAAAAGTAAAGCGATAGAAATTCTATCGCTTTTTTTTACAGCATGAAACAGGAAAATGCACTATACTTGACGTATGTTTATGTTGTAACTATAATTGTTACGATTCAGTAGTTATAGGAAAGGGTGAACGGAAAAAGTGAATGGAGTTAATCAAGAAATATATAAACCTGTAAAGACAAATAGGTTATGGATGATTCTTGTACTAGGGACACTTACGGCGATTGGGCCATTATCTATTGATATGTATTTGCCTTCTTTACCGAAATTAACGGATGATTTACAAACAGGTGCATCCCTTGCGCAGCTTACATTGACAGCTTGTTTACTTGGGCTTTCAGTTGGGCAATTATTTGTCGGTTCAATTAGTGATATTTACGGAAGGCGCAAACCTCTTATTATTGCTCTTATTATTTATGTTGCTTCTTCTTTACTTTGTGCTATTGCGCCATCTATTTGGAGTTTAGTGTTATTACGCTTCTTACAAGGAGCTTCAGGATCGGCTGGAATTGTTATATCACGTGCAATGGTACGTGACATGTATTCAGGTTCTGAAATGACGAAGTTTTTCTCACTGCTCATGTTAGTAAACGGAGCAGCGCCTATTTTGGCACCGATTATTGGAGGACAATTGCTACAGTTTACAACATGGCGCGGTGTCTTCATCGTTCTTGGAGCAATTAGTGTATTCATGTTAATATCAGCTACTTTCGTATTACGTGAAACATTACCTCCTGAAGAAAGAGAAACAGGTGGTTTGTCAGGGACATTGGCGACGTACGGAAAACTGTTAAAGGATCGTTTGTTCATGGGATATGCATTGTCACAAGGACTAGTAACAGCGGCAATGTTTGCTTACATTTCAGGCTCACCATTTGTATTGCAGAACATATACGGAGCATCACCACAGCAATTTAGCTTATTCTTTGCAATCAACGGTATCGGTATTATTATTGCTAGTCAGGTTACGGGCCGTTTAGCAGGGAAAGTGAATGAGAAAACGTTATTCGTTTCCGGTATTATTATCGCAGCTGTTGGTGGTCTATCGTTACTATTTACAATCGTATTAGGAATAGGACTAATCGGTGTCTTATGCTCGTTATTCCTTGTCGTATCAAGTGTCGGGGTTGTATCAACAACGGGGTTCTCATTAGCGATGAGAAATCAGAAACAAGCTGCAGGAACAGCATCAGCTTTATTAGGCTTATTACAGTTTATTTCAGGAGCACTTGTTGCACCGTTAGTAGGGATTGGTGGAAGCAACACCGCATTACCGATGGGTATTGTAATAGCTCTTTGTGAAATTGGTGCTGTGCTATGTTATCTATTTATGGCCAGAAGAAGTGAGAAGCAGTTTGAACTGCAACAAAGACAAAATTTAGAGGCTTAATTTATAAAAAGAGCTGATTCAAACGTGTGTTGAATCAGCTCTTTTTTCATTTCTTTGAAATAACTTATACAGTATTGTAAGGTGATGCAAAATTTATTTGCATAAAGTGACGATACTGTGACAAAAATGTTGGTGTGTATATTAAGATATCGTCTTAAGTGTAAAAAGTAGGGTGTTCTCGGTATAATAACAAGTGGAGATAAAAGAAACTATAATGAGTAATAGCTGTAGATAAAAGGAGAAGAAGAGATGAAGAAGGTTTTGGGTATTGCTGTAATGGGAAGTATGCTCCTTCTAGCAGGGTGTAATGGAAATAAAGATACGAAAGAACCGAAAGAAAAGGTAGAGCAATCTACTGAACAAACAGAAGAGATAAAAGAATATCTTGCAGTACATGAAAAATACGATATAAAAATAAATAAAGAAATTAATAAAGCACTGCAGTTATTTGAAGTAGCAAAAGAAAAGGGCGGTAAGGAAATAACGAATGCTACATATAAAGAGGATGTGCAAAAGGTAACAACGAGCATGTTAGAAGATATCGATAATATACGTAAAGAAATTCGTGTTCCAAAGTCGAAAGAGCAAGAACATGAGGTATACGCTGGTTTCTTGAATGAATCGGAACAAGCGATGAAAAAATTACAGAAGCTAGCTAAAGAAGAAGACTCATCATTGATTCGTGATATAGAAATTAATTTTGCAACAGCATCGACATACTATAAACGTTTTCAAGCAGAAACGAAAAAATAACCTTGCGCGTGCAAGGTTATTTTTTATTGTCTAAAGTATTTAAATAGTACGGCACAACCTGCACCAAGCAATATTAAACTGCCTACAAGGACTCCTATAACGATTAAAGTGGGTTTATCCATCATTATTTTAAGTATCCTAAATCTTTACAAGCTGTTTTAACTTTGCTGTACTTTTGCCATTTACGACAAAAAGAAATAGCAGCTAACTTATATACATCTGCTATAATTTGTGCAGCAACAGCCGCAGCTGCAGCAACTAATACTGGAATTACCGCTTGTTGTACTTCTGGCGTAGCTGACATATAAAGAGCATTTTTATTTACCTTAGCATCTTCACTATTTACACCTTCAAAAATATCTTTCATAACTTCTTGTGATTGAGTTGTGAAAAAGATCTCTAATTCTTTTACGTGTTCTTGTGTAAGATTAGAATTATTTAGATTTTCTTTATTAAACTTGTAAATTCCATTTTCTAATGAAAGACCCGCTTTAACGGCATTAAATCCATTATTGAATTGTTCCTCGCTAACATTTTCAATAACATCTTTTGTAACCTCATCAATAACCGCAGCCTTTGTTTTTTCTTGTAACGAAATTGTAAAACACAATACCGCTACTAATGCCATTACTAGCACTTTAGTCCATTTGAATTTGTGTAATGTTTTCTACCCTACAACAAAATATTGAAATTTATGGTATTTAAATACAATTATGGTTGTCTATTCATTTTTTTGGTACAATTAACCTGTAAAGAAATGTAAACTTCATGAAGTGTACCATTGGGAATTATCAGATTTTCATCCTTTTATTGGAATGTGAAATTGTAGTTCGAGTCGGAGAAAGGCACCTTAGGGTGTCTTTTCTTTATTAAAAAATATAATAAGTATCTTTGTCGATTTTTCAATATATACATACCTTGCCCCCTATAGTATAATAAATGTTGTAATTATACATTATTTTCCTAACGAACCCTATATAGTTAAAACCATTTTTTATCAAGATGTTTTTTTGAAATCGATATATAGGCCTTGAACAAACAAAAAAATGTAAATCTTTCATTTGTTTATTAAGTTTTAGTAATTTATAAAATAAAATCAACATATCATTGGTAAAAAAAGGAGAGTGTTTGTTAGTGGATCCATTTACTTCACGTTTTGCGAAACGATTTTTTATTACAGTTGGGTCAGCTGTAGGGTTATTTTTGATAGGAGCTATGATTAATAGCGAAGCCATAGCATTTTCTTATCTGCTTGCTTTGTTTGGGATTCCTATTTATTTTGTGATTCAGGATAACAAAGGGAAAAACAGTTGTAAAGAAATTGTTCGTAATAAGTATAATCAAACCAGTATATTGACACTAGAAGTATTTCATCATTCAGATTTTGGATGGGGATGTCTTACGTTAACAAAAGAGGCGCTAATTTTCGTTCCAAAGAAAGGTGATATAATATATATTCCTCATAGTAATTATGCGGAATATGGTTATAAAGGCCTTGGTACTGGCGATTATATAACAACTTCAACAAAAATCGGGAATACGAATATGAGTATTAATAATACGAGTGAGAAAAAAGCTCCTGTATTCTACCTTATTGGGCACGATGGTACTGAAGTCCAATTGCATACAAGAAAAAACAAGCAGATGTATAATGCTGTCAAAAAAGCACTTGGTCGAGATAATAGTCATCTTAAAAGTAATTATTAAGAAATTGAAATGCAATTATATTTTCTTTTATTAGTTTTATAATAAGTAATTAATGCGAATAAGTGTTACAAAAAACCATTTCATATTGGAATGGTTTTTTTATGGTCTAGTAGGGGCCCACCATATCGTATCAACTTAACAGAACAGGTTGCCCCTAAAACGATAAAAATGAACTTCGGTGCTATAAAACACACAAGATTTCCGTTTGGGGGGGTATTCTAAAATCTTAGCTTGATGGGTATGGGGTCCCGCCAACATTTCGTGGAAAACATACGCTAAGGGTATTTGTGAATATTTTCCTTAATATATATTTTATGCGTTTTGCTGGTACTACTCCTGTTAAGTATAAGTGAAAAAACGCGATTTAGATAAACTTCTTATTAAAAACTGATTTTTCTAAAAATATCCAATTTGATTGACTTTTCATTTTTTCAGAATTATAATTCGAAATATACAATTTGAACCAAATAATAATATAGCAATTTACTTATCCAGAGAGGTAGAGGGACTGGCCCTATGACACCTCAGCAGCGGGTTCTGTAACAGGAACACCGTGCTAATTCCAGCAAGCAAGTCTTGAAAGATAAGTGATGGGCCTTCGTTTATTAAGCCTTGATCTTATTTTTTAAGATCAAGGCTTTTTGTATTTTAAGAAGTGGAAAAGTAAGGAGAATAAATATGTCAATAAAACAAAGTAAATTCATTTGTTTAGGGGGTTATTGAAGTGTATGTTATTAAAAAACTATCGGTTATGGTGTTCACGCTATGGGTCATTACGACAGTAACATTTTTGATTATGCATATCATTCCTGGAGATCCATTTTCATCAGATGCGAAAATCTTCCCAGAGGAAGTAATACAAAATATGAGGGCGAAGTATCACCTCGATGAACCGTTATGGAATCAATATGTCGCTTACTTAGATGGTGTAGTTCATTTTGACTTTGGTGAATCGGTTCAATCGACGGGACAAGGCGTATCAGAAATTATAACGACAGGATTTGGTCCGTCAGCGATTATTGGTTTACAAGCACTGATCATTTCATTATTAGTCGGAATTGCAGCAGGTACATTTGCAGCTCTATATCATGGGAAAGTAATTGATTATAGTGTGAGCTTACTTGCGATTCTCGGTATTTCTATTCCAAGTTTTATTTTAGCACCATTATTTATACAAGTATTTGCTATACAGTTTGAACTGTTACCTGTTGCTTCTTGGGGCACATTCGAACATACAGTATTGCCATCCTTCGCATTAGCATTAGGGCCAATCGCGGTTATTACAAGATTTGTTCGCTCTAATATGATTGAAGTTTTGCAGAGTGATTATATTAAGCTAGCGAGAGCGAAAGGCATACCAATTAAAAAAATTATTATAAGACATGCTCTTCGAAATGCGATTGTGCCAGTACTTACCTTTGTTGGACCATTAATGGCTGGACTGTTAACAGGGACTTTCGTTATTGAAAAAATATTTTCCATTCCTGGTCTCGGGAAATATTTTGTAGACAGCATTTTTAACCGAGATTATCCGGTCATTATGGGAACAACCATTTTCTATAGTGCGCTATTAATTGCATGTATTTTTATTACAGATATTATTCATCGTATTGTTGATCCGCGTATTCGTTCTATTACATAAGGAGGGGGGACATTTAAATGGGAGCTTATGAAATCAATAACCAGTTATTAACGAATGAAGAGAAAAAAGAATTAACGATAAATAAAGAGCAGCAAACGATTAGCCGAAAGAAGGAAGTGTTTCGCAAGTTTATATCAAACCCTATAGCGGTTTTAGGAGCAGTGACGTTATTACTAATTATTATTTTCTCACTAATTGGCGAAAGTTTAACATCATTTACTGCGAGTGAACAAGTGAAGGAAGCAACTAATTTACCTCCTAGTAGCGAGCATTGGTTTGGAACCGATGATTTAGGAAGAGACATATGGGTGCGTACTTGGGCTGGTGGGAAAATCTCACTAACAGTTGGGTTGGTAGCAGCAGCTCTAGACATAGGGCTTGGTGTACTAATCGGAGGTTTTAGCGGATATGTAAGAGGGCGTAATCGTCTTGGAACGTTAATTGATGAGTGGATTATACGAGGGATTGAAGTATTATATGGTATCCCATATCTACTAATTGTTATTTTGCTATTAATTGTTATGAAACCAGGTCTTTTTACCATTATCATTGCCCTTGCATTAACAGGATGGATTGGAATGGCTCGTCTTATTCGAGCACAAGTACTGTCTTTAAAACAAAGAGAATTTGTTATCGCTGCAGAACGGTTAGGTACGTCTCATATGAAAATTATATATGGACATTTAATTCCGAACTTAACAGGGATTATTATCGTAAATTTATCATTTACAA
Source organism: Bacillus sp. HY001 (assembly GCF_007558965.1). Classification (NCBI taxonomy): domain Bacteria; kingdom Bacillati; phylum Bacillota; class Bacilli; order Caryophanales; family Bacillaceae; genus Bacillus; species Bacillus sp. HY001. Next base: position 13,759 of record NZ_VLTE01000087.1, read on the forward strand.
TTCCGGCAGCTATTTTCTCTGAATCATTTTTAAGCTTTATCGGACTCGGAGTGCAATCACCAGCGGCTAGTTGGGGAACGATGACGAACGATGCACTCGGGACATTGCTAAGCGGAGAGTGGTGGCAATTATTTTTCCCGGCAATCATGATTGCACTCATCATGTTCGCATTTAATGCAATTGGTGATGGTTTGCAAGATGCAATTGATCCAAAAATCGTAAAAAGGAATCGAAAGGAGAAAAAACATGGGACAGCTTTTATCTTTAGAAAACGTAACGTTAGCCGTTGAAAAAGAGAATAGTAAGCAAGCGATTGTGAAACATGTTTCCTTTTCTATTAACGAAGGTGAAATAGTTACACTTGTAGGAGAAAGTGGCTCAGGAAAAAGTGTTACAGCACAATCTATTATCGGACTAAATCAAGATTCTATTCATATCGATGATGGAAATATTTCTTTCCAATCTCAAGGATTAACGAAATTACAAGAATCAGAATGGAATCAAATTCGAGGGAAAGATATTTCCTTTATTTTTCAAGACCCTCTGTCCTCCTTAAATCCGACGATGAAAGTGGGAAGACAAATTACAGAAGTGATTTTGCAACATGAGAAAAAATCGAAAAGGGAAGCAAAAGAAATTGCGATTAACTTATTAAATGATTTAGGGATACATGAAGCAGAGAAACGTTTTGAACAGTACCCGCATCAATTAAGCGGAGGTATGAGACAACGTATTTGTTTAGCAATTGCATTTGCGTGTCACCCAAAGCTCGTTATTGCAGATGAGCCTACAACTGCATTAGATGTAACAATTCAAAAACAAATTATGGGGTTATTAAAAGAGCGAAAAGAAAAACAAAATACGAGTATTTTATTAATTACACATGATTTGGCACTTGTACGTGAAGTAGCGGATCGAGTAGTTGTGATGTACGGGGGACGTGTTGTTGAAAAAGGAACGATACAAGAAGTAATAGGTTCACCGAAGCACCCATATACGAAAAGCTTATTGCAAGCCATTCCGAATATGGATGATTCTGAAAAGGTGCTTAGGGCTATAGAGGGAACAACACCATCAATTGAAACGTTAAATAGCTTTGGGTGCCCATTTGTAAATAGATGCCCAGTAGCAATAAAAGAATGTATTCATCGTTTCCCTGATAGAACATCGTATTCTGAGGAACATAATTCACATTGTTGGCAACATGTTCTAGAGCATAACCAAGCGAAATCAAAAGAGAAGGTGAATGCCTCATGACTACAGATTTAATTACTGTAAAGAAAGTAACAAAAACGTATGGAAGTAAAAAGAAAGAAATAGCAGCGCTAAAAGAAATATCACTTTCTATCCCGAAAGGAACAACACTTGGCATTATTGGAGAAAGTGGTTCAGGAAAAACAACACTTGGTAAGCTCATAGCTGGGATCGAGAGTCCAACGTCTGGTCAAATAGATTATAACGGTCAAGTTGTCCACAAGTTGAAGTCAGCTCATAAACGGGATTTCTTGCAGAAAGTACAGTTCATTTTTCAAGATTCAACAGCTGCATTAAACCCGCGCTGGAAAGTACGCGATAGTGTAACGGAAGGCTATATTTCATTCGGTTTAGGCGATAAAAGGCTGAAAGATAAAGTCGCAGGTGATGCACTAGAACGTGTTGGACTAGATAGACGATATATTGATCGTTACCCACACGAATTTAGCGGAGGGCAACGTCAACGAATTGCTATTGCAAGGGCGTTATTATGTGAGCCAGAGGTATTAATTCTTGATGAACCAATTTCTGCATTAGACGTTTCATTGCAAATTCAAGTTGTACATTTACTGCAAAAGATTCAAAAGGAGCAAGGGTATACATATTTATTTATCGCTCACGATTTGCCGATGGTTCACTATTTATGTGAAAAAGTGGCTGTCTTATATAAAGGAGAACTTGTTGAATTTGGAAATACGGATGAAGTATTCCGTAATCCACAACATTCTTATACAAAAACATTATTAGCATCAACACCAAAAATTTCGGGTTAAAGGAGAATGTAGGATGAAGAAGTTTTTATTATTTGTCATTATGACCGTATTAGCAATTACTTCTGTCGCTTGCGGTAAGAAAGAGGCGCAAAAGGCGAGTGCAGGTAAGGGAGAAGGGGATCGATTAGTAACGAATATTGGTAGCGATCCATATACACTCGATTCCGCTATTGCAACGGATAGCACATCAGGTTATGTAATTGGACATTTATTCTCAAGCTTATATACGCAAGATAGTGATGGGAAATATCAAAATGAGTTAGCAGAAAAAGAAGAAGTAAATGCGGATGGAACTGAATATACAATCCATTTAAAGAAAGATATTAAATGGTCAGATGGTTCTCCTATTACAGCAAATGATTTTGAATTTGCATGGAAGCGATTATTAAATCCGAAAACAGGCTCTATGAATGCGACAGAAATGTATTTTGTTAAAGGTGCAGAGGCATATAATACTGGAAAAGGTGAAGAAGGCCAAGTTGGTATTCAAGTCGTTGATCCTCAAACATTAAAGGTAACACTTGAGCACCCAGTTGCTTCTATTAAACAAAAATTAGCGAGTTCATTATTTATTCCATTATCTAAAAAATCAATTGATGATAACAACAAATTAAAAACAGATCCAAAAGAGTTAATTACAAATGGACCATTCACGTTAAAAGAATGGAAGCATAACCAAGCAATTACAGTACAAAAAAATAAAGAATACCATGATAAAAAGGTAACATTAAAAGAAATCGAGTTTCGTATTATTCCAGACTCTAAAACAGCGTATCAATTGTACAAATCAAAAGAATTAGATTTATTAAGTAGCTTACCACAAGAGATGATTGAGAAAGAAAAAGGGAATAAAGAATATAAACGTGTTGCGGGATTCTCATCTTATATTTACTCGTTTAACGTAGAAAAAGAGCCATTTACAAATGCGAAAGTACGTAAAGCATTTTCATTAGCAGTTGATCGTAAGTTTATCGTTGAAAAGCTGTATAAGAATAATGCACAAGAAGCATATGCATTCGTACCAGAAGGAGCAAAAACACAAAGTGGTCGTGATTTCCGTAAAGAAAAAGGTGATTACGTAAAATTTGATACAACAGAAGCGAAAAAATTATTAGAAGAGGGTATGAAAGAACAAGGTTGGTCTACATTACCTGAAGTAACATTAAAATTCACTACAGATACACAGCATAAAAAAGTAGCAGAAGCAATGCAGGAAATGTTTAAGAAAAATCTTGGTGTAGATATTAAATTAGAAAATAAAGAGTGGAAGAGTTACATCGATACATATAAGCAAAGTGATTTCCAATTAGCTTATATGGGATGGGGTGGTTCTTTATTAGATCCGATTACTAAACTAGATTTATATGCAGGTGATGGTCCGAATAACTATGCAAAATGGCATAATAAAGAATTTGACGCTTTAGTAAAAGAAGCAGAAGTTGAACAAAACGAAGATAAGCGTTTTGACTTATTGCATAAAGCAGAAGATATTATGTTTACAGATTCACCATTAATTCCAATTATATTCCCTTCTGATTCTTATTTACAAAAAGGATCAGTATCAGGTCTTCAATATTATGTGGGATCTAAACCGGATTTAAAATATGCAAAAATAAAGAAGTAGGCAACCGCCTACTTCTTTATTTTATTTCTCTTTTATATTCTTTTTTCGTTCCATCAGAGAAGACAACTTCTAAATCGAACTTTTGGTAGTCTTTATCAAGCTTGAACACGTTTACTACTTGGTCGATTACTTCTTGGTCAGGAGTATCTTTATTAAATTTTAATTCTTGTAGAAGTGGGCTTAATTTTGTGATGGCCTCGTTTCCTGTTAATTTTACATCTGCTTTATGATCTTCAATTTTTGCTTCCATTTTTTTATCTGCTGCTACATTTTTATAGTCAGCTTCGTAGTCTTTCTTTGTATCTTGGTAGTCTGCCTTTAAATCGAATTCATTAAAGTCTAGTTTTAAATCAGCAGGAGCTTCATTCTTTGCCTCTTCTGTAGTCTTTTTATTAGAAGTTGTGTCTTCTTTTGCAGGAGCTTTACATCCTGTTAATGCAGGTACTAGCATAAGAGCTAATAAAACTGATAGTAACATTCTCATTATAAATTCCTCCTTATGTAAATTCGTTCTATACAAGTTTTTCCCAAAATCATGTAATTATGTATGAGTTGAAAATAAATTATTACCCTATAGCCACAAGGGATAATCCGCAATTTAAATCAAAAATGATTTGTATGTATATGGTAAATTGAAGTTGTGAGGGGGTACTAACATGCATGAAGAATATAAAGAGATGATAAAAGAAGCAATCGAATATATAGAAGATCATTTGCATGAGGAGCTTACAACAGAAAGAGTAGCATCTCACAGTGCAGTATCGATGTACCATTTTCATCGCATCTTTCAAAGATATGTTGGGATGAGTGTAACGGATTATATTCGAAAGAGAAGGTTAACTCATGCTGCGCAAGTTTTAGTTTCAACGGAGAGAGCTGTTATTGATATTGCAGTGCAATACGGTTTTTCCTCACAAGAGGCATTTACGAGAGCTTTTAAAAGAATGTTTCAATTGCCACCAAAGAAATATCGAAAGTACTTTCAGTCATTTTATATAGAAAGAGAGGGTGTTTCAATGCAAAAAGGTATACCGAAAGGATGGATCTTAAGTGGAAGTCATCCTGCTGAATATGAGATGGGTTTAGATTATGAAATTGTCCATCAAGGAAAAGTATCTGCATACATAAAAGCAAAAGAGAATGTTACGCATGGAGGATTTTCAACATTAATGCAAATGTTCCGAGCAGATAAATATGTAGGTAAAAGATTACGTTTAACAGCATTTGTTAAGAGTGAGAACGTAAGGGATTGGGCAGGATTGTGGATGCGAGTAGACGGAAAAGATACAGAACCACTGGCTATGGATAATATGCAAAATCGCCCAATTAAAAATACGAATAACTGGCAATCGTACTCGGTTGTATTAGATATAAAAGAAGGGGCGCTTGGTATTGCATTCGGTGTTTTATTGTCAGGAGAAGGTTGTGTATGGCTAGATAGTATTCGATTTGATGAAGTAGATGAAAAAATTCCTTCAACAGATTTGGCAGAAAATTTTTATGAAACACTCTTAGAAGAGCCGGTGAATCTGCAATTTGAAGAAGTAGAAAAATAAAAAATAAGGAGAAAAGATATGCTCAAATATGTAAAACTAATAAGTATTAGCTTAGTAATATCGTCTTGTATTATGGGGATTAACTATTTAATTAGCTATCTTTGGTCAGGGCATGTACCTTCTTTGACGTGGCGAACATATTTGATGTTTATGTTTATATTTCTGATGAGTTTTAGTTCGATGCAAAAAGAAGGGGAAGAGGATTATTAAAAATAGTCTTCTTCGCCTTTCTTTCATTAACACAAATGTTCATAACTGTTTTCGGAAATGCAGGTATGATCTTTAATATAATTTCACTTTCACTACAACTTGTAAGTTCGGGTGTCATTGTACCACACGAGATGCTTTCTAAAACATATGAAACAATCGGCGAATTATTTCCCGCAACCTATGCAGCGAATGGCTATTATACAATAATATTTAGGGGAGTTAGTTTAGAGAAAAATATTATTTCATTATTAGTCATTATATTAGTTACACAATTGGTAGCAATGATTACTGTATCTATAAAAGGAATAGTAAAGGGAAGAAGAAGCTCTGTAGTTAAAGAAGTATAAAGTAAAAAGGTATCCTTCAATTGGATACCTTTTTTACTGGTACTTATTATTTTGCAACTTCTGTCCACTTGTAGTTAAATTCACCGCCGAAGTCAGTTGTTACAAGCCCTTTAATGAAAGAGCGTTGTAAGTAAGAACGACCTTGTTGGTATAAAGGAGCGACAGCGCCGTCTTGTAATAGGATTTTTTCAGCTTGCTTCATCGCTTCAAAGCGAGCTTTTTCATCGCCAGCTAAATCTGTTTTCACTTTATGGATTAGCTCATCATACTCTTTGTTAGAGTATTTATCGAAGTTATAAGCACTATCTGTTGTAAATAAATCTAAGAATGTAATTGGATCCGCGAAGTCAGGGCCCCAGCCATCAATACCGATTTCATAGTCACCACTTAATAGTAGTTTTAACTGTTGTTTACGTGGTTGTGGTTTTAATGTCACTGTTAATCCATCTAGATTCTTTTCTAGTTCACCTTTTAAATATTCACCAGTCTTTTTAGCTAAAGCATTATCACTTGTTAATAGTTCGATTGTTACTTTGTCAGTACCAAGTTCTTGTTTCGCTTTTTTCCAGTTTTCTTTCGCTGTTTTCACATCATCTTTGACTAGGTTTCCGTTTTCTTTACGGAAGTCGTTACCTTCTGGACTCTTTGCGAATTTCGCAGGAATCATTCCTTCAGCTGGAACAGCACCGTTATTTAAAATTGTTTCTACGTATGCTTTTTTATTCATTGCTCCGTTAATAGCAAGGCGTGCATGTTGATTTTTTAATGTTTCATTTTTTTGATTTAGTCGTAAGAATTGAATGCCAACTTCAGCACGGTCCTTGAAGTTTGGATCGCCCTTATATTTATCAACAAACTCCGCAGTTAAAGCAACGCGATCAATTTGTCCTGAATCATATAAGTTAACTTCTGTAGACTTATCTTTAACGACATTGAAGTTGATTTCTTCTAATTTTACAGTTTTAGCATCCCAATAGTTAGGGTTTTTCTTCAATTGGAAGCTTTGCTCATGTTTCCAGTTATCTAATGTGAAAGCACCGTTGTAAATTAAATGATTTGTTTCTAAACCATATTTATCTCCTTGAGATTTTAAGTACTCTTCGTTAATTGGTAAGAATGTTGAGAATGTCGTTAAGCTTAAGAAGTAGGGAACAGGACGGTCTAGTTGTACTTCTAACGTTTTATCATCAAGAGCTTTGACCCCTAGTTGATCAATTGGCAATTGTTTCTGGCTTATTTGTTTTGCATTCTGTATATCGAAGAATAAGAATGCATATTCAGCTGCTGTATCAGGATTTACGGCACGTTGCCAAGCGAAGACGAAGTCCTTTGCTGTAACAGGAGTACCGTTTGACCATTTTGAATCACGCAGGTGGAATGTATATTTTGTTTTGTCGGGACTAACGTCAACCGACTCAGCAACACCAGGAATCGGTTTGTTATCTTCTCCCATTGCATATAAACCTTCAAAAACATTTCGCATTACGCTCATGGATTCCCCATCCGTTGCTTTTGCAACATCCATTGTTGGAATTTCTGAAGCAAATGATAAGTTAATTGCCTGTTTATCAGGTGCTTTATCATTTGCTTTCGCTCCGCTTGCATGATCTTTATTTCCCCCACAAGCAGTTAGTAATAGACTTGCCCCTAAAACAGATGCAACAACAGGTATAACTTTTTTCTTCATTGTTCGTTCCTCCCTAAATGTGTTGTTCGTAACGTCGTAATGTCCACGTTTTGAAGTGTAGCTATAGAAGAAGAGAAAACCTATTACGGATATGTGTATGTAGGTAATCAGGTGTTCTATATGTATATACATGTTGAACTATAATCTATCGTTATATGTTTCAACGTAGTAGACGTTATATTTTGATGGTGAAATATTTCGTTTCTTTGATTATTTAGAATATTAACACTGGAAAGAACTATATGTCAATAATAAAAATAGATTGTTAATTTCTTAGAATAATATATTGAAAAAGCAGATTTCCTCGGATTAGGGAATCTGCTTTTCATATGTTTTGCTAAAAAAGTAATTGGTATGGGGGAGAAATTTTAAATAAAGTGGCCTTTTATTCCGCTATTTGCGGGCTACCGATAAACCCCCGATTGATGCGGGTTAATAATTAGTGGGGGTGAAGAAAACCCCGCTAATTAAAGTTTTGCTTTATTTTTCAATTTTTGCCCATTTGAAGTTTAATTGACCTGCAAAGTCTACTTGCACAATTCCTTTCACATAAGAACGTTCTAAATAAGATTCGCCTTTTTGGTAAAGAGGAGCGATAACAGAGTCTTTAAATAATATTTTCTCGGATGCTAGTAATGCTTCCCAGCGAGCTTTTTCATCACCGGCTAAAGTTGTTTTCACTTTTGCTATTGTTTCATCAAACTCCTTATTAGAGTAATGATCTAAGTTATAAGGGTTATTCGTTGTAAATAGCTCAAGGAATGTAATTGGATCTGCAAAGTCAGGGCTCCAGCCGTCAATTCCAATTTCGTAGTCACCTTTTAATAAAAGTGAAACTTGTTGTTTACGTGGTTGCGGCTTTATATTTACTGTTAGGCCATCTAAGTTCTTTTCTAGTTGTCCTTTTAAGAATTCACCAGTTTTCTTTTCAAGGTCACCGTCACTTGTTAATAGCTCTAACGTTATTTTTTCAGACCCAAGTTCTTGTTTTGCCTTTTTCCATAATTCTTGAGCAGATTTTGTATCAACCTTTGTTAAATCGCCGTTTGCAGCACGGAAATCTGTTCCGTCAGGTCCTTTTGCAAAGTTTTTCGGTACGAGACTAGATGTTGGTGTAGAGCCATCATTTAATAACGTATTTACAAAGGATTTTCGATCAATTGTTTGATCGATTGCTTGGCGTGCAGAAACGTTTTGAAGTACTTTGTTTTGTTGATTCATACGTAAAAACTGTACTCCTACATTCGGACGCTCTTTAAAGTTAGCATCCTTTTTATATTTATCAACGAAGTCAGATGTTAGTTTGATACGGTCTAATTGTTTTGACTCGAATAAATTTACTTCGGTAGACTTTTCTTTTACGATGTTAAAGTTGATTTCTTCTAGTTTGACAGTATCTTTATCCCAATAGGTAGGATTTTTCTTGAATTTAAAGCTTTGCTCGTGCTTCCAATCGCTTAGTGTAAAAGCTCCGTTGTACAAAATTGTATTGTCTTCTAAAGCGTATTTATCACCTTGTGCTTTAAAGAATTCCTCGTTAATTGGTAGAAATGTTGGGAACGCTGTTAAGCTTATAAAGTACGGAACAGGACGTTCTAATTCTACCTCAAACGTATGGTCATCAATTGCTTTTACACCAAGTTGATCGGCTGGAAGTTCTTTGTTGTTAATTTTTGTTGCATTTTTAATATCAAAGAATAGAAATGCATATTCAGAGGCTGTTGCTGGATCAACAGCTCTTTGCCAAGCGAAGACAAAGTCTTTTGCTGTAACAGGAGTGCCGTTTGACCATTTTGAATCTCGTAAATGGAATGTGTATTTCGTTTTATCGCCACTTACTTCATGAGATTTTGCAACACCAGGGACAGGTTTGTTACCTACACCAAGATTATACAAACCTTCAAATACGTTTCTCATTACTTGACCAGAATCAGTATCTGTAGCGCGAGCTGTATCCATTGTTCGTATTTCAGTAGGTGAAGATAAGTTTAAAACCTGTTTACTAGGCGCCTCGTCTTTTGCATTTGCTCCGCTTGCTTCGTTTTTATAACTACCGCAACCAGTTAATAAAATACTTACTCCTACAACTGATGCAATACCGGGTACAAACTTCTTTTTCATTTGATTTTCCTCCTAAATAATTAAGTTTGGATGATGATGAGGGAAATGAAAAATAAAAAATCCCTCTTTTCGTATTGAGAAAGAGGGATTTTTACGTACAAGTTATGCACCCGTATATAAACGAAGTCCCTCATTCTATCTTTCAAGCATAAAGCTTGCAGGAAGTGGCACAGTATTCAAAATGAACCTGCTGCCGAGGTTTCAAAGGGCCAGTCCCTCCACCTCTCTTGATACAATGAGTAAACGAATAAACTTTATTAATTTTTGTGTTTCTTTGATAATTCAAAATCTTACACCTTGGATAATGAAGTGTCAACCAAATGAAATATAGTTTAAATTTTCAGTTTTCTTTGATAAAAAAAACCACTGCATATGGCAGTGGTTTTTCTATTAGAAGTTAAAGTTATCTGGATCTGGACCAACGCGACGATCTTCATTTAGAGCTTGAATTGCTTTCATGTCATCGGCGCTTAATTCAAAATCGAATATATTTGCATTTTCAATAATGCGATGTTCTTTAATAGATTTAGGGATTGTTACAACTTCGTTTTGTAGATCCCAGCGTAAAATAACTTGTGCAGTTGATTTATTATATTTTGTTGCAATGTCTTGTAATGTTGGGTTGTCTAGCAGTTGGCCTTGCATTAATGGTGACCAAGCTTCCAGTTGGATGTTATGTTCTTTACAGAAAGCATGCAGCTCTTCTTGTGCTAAACGTGGGTGATATTCCACTTGGTTGACCATTGGCTTAATTTCGGCAATTTCAAATACGTCTTGTAAGTGGTGAATGTGGAAATTACTCACACCGATAGCGCGAACACGGCCGTCTTTATAAAGCTTTTCTAATGCTTTCCATGATTCAGTATACTTCCCTTTTACAGGCCAATGTACTAAATATAAATCTAAATATTCTAGGCCTAATTTCTCTAATGTAGTTTCAAATGCTTGAAGTGTTGTTTCATACCCTTGATCGCTATTCCACACTTTTGATGTAATAAATAATTCTTCACGTGAAACACCTGATTCACGGATCGCTTGTCCAACGCCTTCTTCGTTTTGATAAATTGCTGCAGTATCAATGCTGCGGTAGCCATTTTTAATTGCTGCTTTTACAGATTCAATTACTTCTGAACCATCTTCTACTTTAAAAACACCTAAACCGAACCAAGGCATTTTTACACCGTTATGTAATGTTGTGTAGTCTTTTAAACTTGTTAAATTCATATTATTTCCCCCTAGCTTTTTTGTTTGTTGCTTCTACTGCTTTTTGAATTGCCTCTGAAAAATTATATTCATATAAAGCTTTGAGACCCTCAGCTGTGGAACCACCTGGTGTTGTTACTTGTTCGCGGAGGTTAGCTGGATCTTGCGTTTGTTCAAGCATAGAAGCAGAGCCAGAAATCATTTGAATGACAAGGTGTTTGGCAGTTGCTTCATCGACTCCATAACTTTTTGTTGCTTCAATTAAGCTTTCAGCAAAGTAATAAAGGAAAGCTGGTGCACTTCCAGTAACTGCAGTAAGCTGATGAACTTCCTCTTCAGTGCAAAGTTGCGAAGCACCAATGCCTCTTAAAAGCAGTTGCAGGGTTTCTTGATGCATCTCGTTTACTGATCGTCCCATTGTATATAAGGAGATAGACTTTCCAATTTCAGCAGCTGTGTTTGGCATAATCCAAGCAACAGGTGTTCCCCCGGGAAGTCTTTCTTCTAAATAAGATGGGCCAATGCCAGCGGCTACCGTTACGACAAGTTGATTCGATAGTAACGGAGATAATTCTGCTAATAATTCTTCATGTGCAGAAGGTGGCATTGCTAAAACAATCGTATCAACAGATGTAACATGCTGCTTCCAATCTGTTGCAGTAGACACATTATATCGTGCTTGTAATTGTTCTAGCTTTTCTACGTTGCTTCGGTTAGAAACGATAATTTCTTCGATGTATTCTTTGCTTGTTTTAAGTAATCCGGAAAATATAGCTTCTGCCATACGACCAGCACCAATAAATAGAATTCGATGTTTAGTTAGCATATCCTTTATTCCTTTCTAGTGGAGATATGTTATAAAAAACGATACCATTTTTAAGAGAATTTTGTAAAAAGAAAAGACTTATCGTGAAAAGAATGGAATGGGAGGGAGGAGAGGTGATACAAATAAGGCTATAAAGATTATTATATTTAAAAAATAGTTGTAATAAAAAATCCCTGAAACATAATTGCTTCAGGGATTAATAGATTATAAGTTTATGCTTTTGTCATACCTAACAATACAGCGCCGCCGATAATTAAAACACTACCTAGTGCAATAAAGATCAATTGACGTTTTGTTTTCTTTTCACCTAAGAAGACAATCGCACCGAATGTTGAGATAACGATTCCAGTTTGAGATAATGGGAAGCTTGTTGCTACTCCGACACGTGGTAATGAAAGAAGTAAGAATAAGTTTCCAGTTCCCCATAGTAAACCAGATAAAGCATTACGGATTGCATATTTATTAAATGGCTTATGTTTAGATGTCAGTACAACCGCACCAACAAACATACCAACTGCTTGTGGTAAAATAGCAGACCAACCATCGATATTATACCAACGAATAATAATTACATATACAAGGTAGCCGAAAGTAGAAACAATTAAAGTAAGAAGTCCTTTTTTCAATTGTCCTGGTGGCTGTGCATTTTCTTTATCATCTAGTGATGTGAATACAACACCAACTACGATTAATAGGATTGCAATCGTTCCCAGAACAATCGTCGTTGTAGTAGTCCACTCACGGAAAGCGATAACCCCAAAGATAGAAGTTGCAACAAGTTGCATACCAGTAGAAATCGTTACAGTAGTTGAAACACCTAGTTTTTCAACTGTTTTTAATTGGTTTACTTGTCCTAATGCCCAGAATAAACCTGAAATAAAACCAACAATCAAGACTGTCATTGTTAAAGCTGGTTGAGTAAATACATACATAATTGTTGCGAAGAATAGAGCACCGATTGTCATACCTACCGTTTGGCTATATGCACCACCGCCCATTTTTACGCTTACTAATAAGATGTTTCCCCATGCAATTGCAGGAAGAAGCGCTAATAAAATGTCCATTACAAGACTCCCTTCGGTTTTCTATACCAATATAATTACATATCGTTCTAACGATCGGTAATGCCCCACTAATAGAGTAGAAGATTACCGATCGCTAAAACAGGATGAAGAATTCACGATATAAATGCGTTTTCATTTCTTCATTTTTTGAAACACCTCCATATAATAACAGGAAATTGCCTATTTTAGAAAGTGAATTCAAATAAAATGTATATTTTAATAAAAGGTAAAATTCAGTTATTTCCCGTTAGTATATTTTATTTCCTAAGAAATAAAGAAGCAGCTTCGATAGAAGCTGCTTTAAGAGTTAGTGATTCTTTTATTAATAAGCTGAATACATAGCAGAAATAGGAGTGACATACTAATAGTTATAACTACTAGTGTCCAAGCAAGTTGCATATTACTTGCATCAATCGCCATATAAATTGCAGTTGGGATAGTCTGTGTTTTACCAGGAATATTTCCAGCAAACATGAGTGTAGCACCAAATTCCCCTAGTGCACGAACAAAGCTCAAAATCATTCCGCTTAGTAAGGCAGGAAATGCAAGCGGGAGTGTGACGTGTAGAAAAACTTGATATTCACTTGCACCAAGATCACGAGCACTTTCTTCAATTTGTACATTTGCGATAGAAAATCCTGTTTTTGCTGATTGGTACATAAGCGGAAATGCAACAACTGTAGAAGCGATGATAGCAGCAGTAGATGTGAACATAATAGACTGCTGAAATATTGATTCTACCCACGTTCCAATGGGACTATTATTTCCGAAAATGATAATGAGAAAAAAGCCGATTACAGTTGGCGGAAGTACCATTGGTAATAAGAAAATAGTTTCTAATATTACTTTATATCTCCATGAGGAGCGTGCTAGCGCTCGTCCAATTATCGTTCCTAAAATTGTAACGATAAGGGTGGCGCATGCAGCTACTCGTAAAGATAGAAAGATTGGTGACAAAATAGCATCAAAGCTCATGGCAATTAGGATAGGACTGTAAATCCATATTTCTTAAAGATAGATTGTGCATCTTTTGACTGCAAATACTCATAAAATGAGGTCGCCTCTTTCTTGTGCTTAGATTCTTTTATAACACCTAAAGGATAGTGAATTGGCTCATGCGAAGTAGCTGCTGCTGTCTCGCCAATTTTTACTTTGTTTGAAATAAGAGCATCTGTTTTGTATACAATACCAGCATCGACATTACCTGTTTCTACATATGTTAACACTTGGCGAACATCTTTTGTAAATACAATTTTATTTTGAATATCATTCCATAGATTTTCATGTGTGAGAGAAGCCTTTGCATATTTACCAGCAGGTACTGATTCAGGTGTACCAAGTGCGATTTTCTTAATTTTTTCATCTTTTAAATCTTGAATTTTTGTAAGAGAACTATCTTTTGGGACGACTAGAACGAGTTCGTTTCCAAGAAGATTTTTCCCTTCTTTTTCATTAATGAATCCATTTTTAACAAGAGTTTGGAATTTATCTTCGGCTGCTGAGAAGAATAAATCAGCAGGTGCACCTTGTTCAATTTGTTGTTGAAGTGCACCAGAAGCACCGAAGTTAAAAGAAAGTTTAATAGTAGGTTCTTTTTCTTTATATTTTGTTTCAATTTCTTTTAGTGCATCTTGTAAGCTTGCAGCAGCTGATATAGTAAGTTCTACTGTTTTTCCTTCTTTAGCAGTTGATTTCTCTTTCTTTTCACCGCTTGTACATGCAGCACTAAATATAAGAAGAAAAGAAAGTATAAGTGCTCCGATGGATCGTAATGTAAACTTGTTCATAAAAATTCCCCTTTCGTTTTGACATATTTAATTATAACTAAATATAACTAATTATAACTAGTTATAATTGAATATAATTTGAACGATGTAGTTGTTTTTAAAATATAGGAGAAATATTCTTTTCTTTGTTACAATGAAGGAAGAAAGTGAGGAATCGTCTATGGATCATCATTCCTACACAACGGAAGAAGTAGCGAAGCGATTAAAAGTATCAAAATTAACTGTATACGATCTAATTAAAAAAGGAGAACTGCCTTCTTATAGAATCGGTAGACAGATGCGCATTGATGCAACAGATTTAGAACAATATATAAAGCAAATGAAAACAGGGAAAATACAAGGTGCTCCTGTAAAGAGCGAAGATAGTAGAGGCTTGGATACATGTATTATTAGCGGACAAGAACTAACGTTAGATATGTTGGCAAAACGTATAGAAAATCGCCTGCCAAGTTCAAATATATTAAGGGCATATCAAGGTAGTTTAACGAGTTTAATAAAAATGTATCAAGGAGAAGGAAGTATCGTTAGTCTTCATTTGTTTGATGGAGAAACGGGTACATATAATGTTCCTTACGTAAAACGTATTTTAGTTGGACAACCATGTACTATGATTAATTTATTAGCAAGGAACGTTGGGTTTTATGTGCAAAAGGGGAATCCTAAAAATATAAAAACATGGGCTGATTTATCTCAATCATCTATACGATTTGTAAATCGAGAAAAAGGTTCTGGTATTAGGGTGTTAGTCGATGAACAATTGCGCATTCAAAAGTTAAATAAAGAACGTATTAGTGGATATGAATGGGAAGAATCGAATCATCTTGGTGTTGCCACGCAAGTCGCGAATGGAAGAGCTGATGTGGGAGTAGGATCAGAAAAATTTTCGCAAATTGTAAATGTAGATTTTATTCCAATCATGAAAGAACAGTATGATTTGGTGATTTTGAAGAATAAAGAAAATGAAGAGCTGATTGAAGTCGTGAAAGATATTCTGCAATCAGAAGAATTTCATAATGAATTAAAAGCAATTGGCGGATACGATATGACGAAAACAGGTCAAATTATATATGAAATAAACTAAAAAGCAGCTTGTCCATAAGACGAGCTGCTTTTTCTATATATAAAGGGGTTTGGGGAAACAAAGTATTAAACAAGACCTTGAGCAAGTGTGTAAATGAAAGCTGTAAGAAGAGTAGCTCCACTTGCAAGTCCGATGAAGTCTGATTTGTTAAATGTGATGTTGTTCATTATAATCTCTCCTTATTTGTTTAATGTAGTTGCAACGGCTTTTGCATCGACAAGTGCGGATAGCACCATGCCCATTGTATTTAAAAATTTGTTTGATTTCATTTTGTTCATCATGCGTATCCGCTCCTTTTCGAATTGTTGTTGCCCTGCTTTATATCTTAATTATAGGGAATATGATCGCCTACAACTATCGAATTAGCTTACGGAAGGCTTACACTTTTGTAAGAAAAAAAGACATTCGTGTAAGAATGTCTTTTAAAGCATATTGATATGATGATGCTCTTCAATTGTTTTTAAAAAGCTACGCATTGAATTCGTCATATAGCTATCTTTACGGCGTATGAAAACCGTTGAAATACTACCATATTTTTCAGGGATTGCATGACAATGTACCTTACCAGCTTTAGAAAGATGGTGGACAGCGGACTGTGGTACGAGTGTAATTCCAAGGCCGAGTGCAACACTGTTTAATATTGTCTCTAATATATTAAATTCCATAATTCTTTTTGGTAGCAAACCCTCATCTTTCAGCCATCGTTCTAGTTTGGAACGGTATCCACATCCTTGGTTAAAAACGAGTAGGGGCGTGGTTGTAAATTCTTCAATATGAAAAGCTTTATTTTGTGTTACAAGCATTAATTTCTCTGTACTAACATCATATTGTTCGATTAGTGGATGTTTAATTGGACCTGATATAAAGGCACCATCTAATTGATGATTAAGGACTTCTCTAATCAATTCTTCTGTTAGACCTGCTTGTAATGATAAGTCGACATTCGGATAGCGTTTATAGTAAGAAGATAAAATGGTAGGTAATGTACTTACTGTTTCGACTGTACCAATTTTTAATATACCGGAGGGTGTTTCACTATCTAAAAATACTTGTTTTAGCTCGTCAACATCTTGCAAAATTTTATGAACATAAACGAGCATTTTTCTTCCTTCGGCTGTTAAAGTCATACCTCGTTTATGACGATAAAAGAGCGGTGTTTTTAGTTCGTTTTCTAGTTGTTTAATACGTGCAGTTACATTTGATTGTACGTAGTTTAATTCCTTTGCTGCGCCGCTTACACTACCTTGGTCGGCAACGCTTTGGAAGATTTGTAAGTCTCTTAATTCCATTTTATGCTCCTCCTTGATGTTAACTATCATTATAAGTGATAGTTAACATCATTTCGAATCATTTTACGTGATATATTTTTTCTTTTACAATTCTCTTTGTGCAAATAGAAAGAAGTGGGGGATTGTGGTGAAAAAAGGTCAAATGATAATAGGGGCTTTAGCGTGTTTAATTGCAAGTATGTCGTGGGGAGCAATGTTTCCGGTTGCTGATCATGCGCTAGAATACATAGATCCATTTTATTTTTCTCTTATTCGCTATGGAGCGGTGGCAATCGTATTGATTGTATTGTTGTTAGCGAAAGAAGGAAGGCAGGCATTTCGTTTAGAGGGAAGAGGAAAGTTACTCGTCTTTTTCGGGACGATGGCGTTTACTGTATATAATGTACTTATATTTTTAGGTCAAATGTTAATGGGAAAATCAGGCGTGATGGTAGCCTCCATTATGGAAGCACTTATGCCGATGATTTCTATTTGTATTCTATGGGGATATAAGCATGTAAAACCGAAAAAGTATATGATAACGAGCATGATTATCGCTTTTGTAGGAGCTATATTTGTTATTACAAAAGGTGATATGAGTTTCTTTTTAACGTTGAAAGATAACATGTTTTCACTAGCATGTATATTTGTTGGAGTTGTAGGCTGGGTTATTTATACGATGGGTGGTCAAACGTGTAGCGACTGGTCAACATTACGTTATTCTACGTTGACGTGTGTATTCGGTACGACTGTCACAGGGATTATAACTGTAATTATTACATCGCTTGGATATGTATCGGTTCCGAGTATGGGAACGATTTCTATCGTGAAATATGATTTATTGTTTATGATGACATTACCGGGAATCGTAGCGTTACTCGCTTGGAATTACGGTGTGAAGATTTTATCATCTATTAATGGGATTTTATTTATTAACTTTGTGCCGATTACGACTTTAATGATTATGATGATGCAAGGATACAAAATAACGATGTTTGATATTGTAGGAACTTTACTTGTTATTGCAGCACTTATTCGCAATAACGTTTGTCAGAGAAAAGAAGAAAAAATAAATAAGAAGGTTTTACAAGAAGAGCAATTACGCCAAGCTGTTTAGTAGGCAATTGGAGGATTTCACATGTTAGAAAGTGTATTGTTTTTCTTTGCTGTCGGAGTTGCTTGTGAGCTTGCAGCGATTAACCGAAATGGTCGTAAGAAGATAAAACAACAAGCTGAAATGATACAGCTTTTAAAAGAGTTAAAAGAAAGAAACATTTAAAAAGACGACCGGGCATAGACGGTCGTCTTTTTCTATATAAAGGGGAAAGGGGACACAAAGTTATACAAGCGTAGCAGCGTAAATAAAAGCAGTAAGAAGAAGAGAGCCGCTAGCTAATCCTAAAAAATCTAATTTGTTAAAAGTGATATTGTTCATAATGAATTCTCCTTACTTGTTTAATGTAGAAGCAACAGCTTTTGCGTCGATTAGAGCGGAAAATACCATGCCCATTGTATTTAAAAAATTGTTCGTTTTCATCTTGTTCATCATATTGATCCGCTCCTTTTCGAATAGTTGTTGTTTCTTTCTGACTTAATTGTATGAAATATTGCAAGAAGTAACTATCGAATTAGCTTACAAGAAAATTACACTTTTGTAAGAATTGAAATTTAACAATTAATACTCATTTTTATTACCAACTCCTAAAACTTAGTGTTATAATCGTTGTAAGAGAATGATTATAATTCGGATGTTCAGAAAGGAACGAAACAAATGTATAAACCAATTACATTTTTGTTGAAATATATATTTAAAACAGCTGGAAAAGTAGAAGTGCAAGGAAGAGAAAAGTTACCAGAAGGCGGCCCGTATGTTGTTGCGTGTACACATACAAGTTTTATGGATGTATTAATGTTAGCTACAGGGATGTATCCGACCCAAATTCATTACATGGCTAAAAAAGAATTATTTGAAGGGAAATTCAAAAACTGGTTCTTTAAAAATGTGAATGCATTCCCTGTAGATCGTGCAAATCCAGGACCGAGCACACTCAAAATTCCGTCACGCTTATTAAAGGAAGGAAAAGTAGTAGGGATCTTCCCAAGTGGAACGCGATCAACAGAAGACGTTTCATTAAAAGCTGGAGCTGTTACGATTGCGCTACGTTCTAATGTCCCGTTAGTACCGGCAGCTTATGTTGGTCCATCAAGTGTAAAAGAATTAATAAAGGGGAAAAAGGCACAATTGATTTTTGGAGACCCAATTCAAATTGATGCTGAAGAACAAATAGATCGAAAAACAGCTATGAAAATGATGACAGATCAATTAAATGAGAAGTTTGAGGAGCTAAAGGAAACTTTGCAATCAAATCAAAAATAAGAAAAGACGACCGGGCATAGACGGTCGTCTTTTCTATTACTATTTATAATAAGGGGGAAAGGGGACACGAAATTTATACAAGCGTAGCGGCGTAAATAAAAGCAGTAAGAAGAACTGATCCGCTAGCTAGTCCTAAAAAATCTAATTTGTTAAAAGTGATATTGTTCATAATGAATTCTCCTTACTTGTTTAATGTAGAAGCAACAGCTTTAGCATCGATTAGAGCAGAAAATACCATGCCCATTGTATTTAAAAAATTGTTTGATTTCATTTTGTTCATCATATGAATCCGCTCCTTTTCGAATAGTTGTTGTTTCCTTCTGACTTAATTGTATGAAATATTGCGGGGAGTCACTATCGAATTAGCTTACAGGAAAATTACACTTTTGTAAGAAAAACGAATGCAGGTGTAATGATGAGTAGATTTGACATATGTGCATGGAATTCATTAATTTAAAAGTAGAGGTGAGTGTATGGCTAATATTAAAGATATTGCAAAGATGGCGGGAGTTTCAGTTACGACTGTTTCGAGAGTATTGAATGATCATCCGTATGTAAGTGAAGAAAAAAGGAAAGCGGTTATAGAGATAGTTGAGAAATTGAATTACTCGCAAAACGCAAATGCTGTTCATTTATCAAAAGGGAAAACGAATATTGTTGGTGTGATTTTACCGTATATTAATCATCCATGCTTTGATGCGATGGTGGGCGGGATGATGGAGGTGGCGTTAGCTCATAATTACAGAGTGCTACTTTGCCAAACGAATTATAATAAAAAAGAAGAAATGAAAAGTTTACATATGTTAAAAACAAAACAATTGGATGGTCTTATTATTTGTTCTCGTGCAAACGATTGGGAAACGATAGAGCCGTATGCTTCCTATGGGGCAATTGTTGCTTGTGAAGATAATGATATTTCAAATATCTCAAGTGTATATACGAATCATTCGGCCGCTTTTCAATTAGGAATGGAGTATTTAATCGAGAAAGATTATAAAAAAATTGGTTATTGCACGGGAAGGAAGTTAGGACCGAGTAGTCAAAAGCGTTTTGATGTTTATAAACAGCAATTGCAATCTATAGATGAAGAAGTGAATGAAGAATGGATTTTCACAGAATGCTTTACATTAGAAGATGGTGTGAGAGTGGCTCATAAATTAAAGGAGATGCAGCATCTTCCTGAAGCGTTAATAGTAGCAGGAGATGAAGTTGCGATTGGGGTGATGACAGAAGCTGAAAAATTAGGTATTCAAGTTCCTAAAGATTTAGCGATTATTGGATTTGATAATCAACCTATTTCGCAAGTGTTACAACTTACAACCATTGATCAAAATTTAAAGGACATAGGTAAAAAGGCCTTTGAAATGTTTTGCAGGCAAATAAGTGATGAAAGTTCTAAACGAGAAAAGGTGGAGATTCCATACGAACTTGTGGAACGCTCTACTGTTTAGTTTTAATCCGTTATGTGTAAATTGCATAACGGATTATTTTTTTGAAATATCTTTGACAGGAAACGCGTTTCATACTTTATAAAGGAGTTAAACCGGTCTGTAATAATCCATGGATTCTTTTCAAGAATAGTATTTTTGGAGGAATATGCATGAATGAACTTTTATCGAGTATGAAAAAGTATATAGAAGATGATGAAAAGATTTTGGCCTTTGTAGTAGGGATATTTGAGAAGGATGATTTTGCGCTATCGTATCAGCATGGGATTTTTGCGGCTACTACTAGACGTCTCCTCTTTTACGGGAAATTTCCATACTATCCTGCAACAGTTAAAGATTATTCGTATTTGCATATAGATAGCATAGTTTGTCGTTCGCATTTCGAATGTACTTGTAATCATGAAACCATTCGAGCTAAGTATATTCAGAAGGGGAATGTGGAGCGATTTGTCCGTACAGTTAGAGCAAATATGAATAATTAATCACCCCTTTGTTTAAACATAATATCTCGATTTTTAGGAGTGAAAATGCGCAATAAAAACAACTTCTAAACCTCTAGGAGATAGTGATACAATGTCAAATGGGGGGAGGTATGAACTATGGTTAATCAACGTATAAAGGAAATAACACTAATTACAATTGGTTCATTATTATTCGCAATTGGTATTAATTACTTTGCAATTCCAAACCGTTTATCAGAGGGTGGAATTATTGGTGTAACGGTTGTTACGTACTATTTATTTGATTGGTCGCCGGGGATTGTGAACTTTGCTATAAATGCAATTTTACTAGCTATCGGTTATAAATTTTTTGATAAGAAAACGATGGTTTATACAATTTTAGGGATTGTAGAAACATCCTTGTTTTTATATGTTACGGAACATATTGAGTATCATGTAAATAGTGATACGTTATTAGCTGCTCTATTCGCTGGTTTATTTGTCGGTGTTGGATTAGGCTGTATGTTCAAAGCTGGAGGTACATCAGGAGGATCGGCAATTTTAGCTCAGTTAGCAAATCAATATTTAGGGTGGAGCGTAGGTAAAGGCGTACTTATTATTGATATCGTTGTAATTGCTGGGTCTGTATTTATAATAGGACAAGAAAAAGCAATGTACACACTTGTTGCAGTATTCATTGGAGCGAAAGTGATTGATTTCATTGTAGAAGGAATGGATACAAAAACGGCTGTTACAATTATTTCGAATCAACCAGACTTAATACGTGAAACTATTACGAGAAACATGACACGCGGTGTCACTGTATTAGAAGGACGCGGCGGATATACTGGTAAAAATAAAGAAGTATTATATATTGTTATTAATAAACAAGAGCTTGTTAAGTTAAAGCAAGTTATCAGCCGAGTAGATGAAGATGCTTTCGTTGTTATTCATGATGTACGTGATGTACTTGGCGGTGGCTTTAAAGCGAGCTAAAAGGTGAACGAGTAAATTCGTTCACCTTTTTTAATTCTTACAAAAATGTAAGTGTAATGTAATGAGATTCAATAGTAGATTTTATTCCTTCTTTTTAAAATGGATGTATATATATCCTGCTGAGGAGGAATGTTTATTATGAAGAAAAAAATGATCACTACTATAATAGCGATGGTAGTGATAGTAATAATGTTACTGCCTACGAAACTTGGACCGGTTATCGATAAATATAATCCGCTTTATAAGACGAAAGAATACTATACTGTTGTGAATACAATTGGTCAGCCTATTGGTGATGAATGGTATGAATATGAATTAATTGCATTTGATGAACGTGGAAAAGAACAAAAAATAAAGAAGACTGTTAAGCATATGTTAAAGAGAGATGAAGCATTGAAGGTGTATGCAAAAGGGCGCTATGGCGAGGCGATTGAAGAAATTGAAGCTGTAAATATTCCTATTAATGCGAAGAGTAAACTTTTAGCGATGAGATAGCGAATTATACCCCCACCTATTTTTTGTCGAAAATAAAAATACTAGGTAGGGGTATTTTTGGGTGTGTAAGAAGGCCTTAGTCCATATGGACTAAGGCCTTCTTCATTATATAAAGGGGAAGGGGGTACATTGTAGTAGCATGAGTGAAAGGTATAAGAAGAGTAGCTACTAGCAATGTAATTTGGTTATGTGAGTGTTCTTCTTATTTGGCTTACTTTCTAACTTTATCCCGCTTTAATGGGCAGTAAGACCCCCCACCTCAAAATTCAGCGAAAGCAAAGAAGTTAGGTGGGGGATCAACTGCCCATAAAAGTCCGATTGGTGAGGGCTAATAATCAGTGGGGGATGAAGAAAACCCCCACTGATTAAAGTTTCACTTTATTGTACGAGATGTAGCGAAGGTAAACTATCGAATTACATTACACATAGCTTACAAACATGTAAGCCTTCTGTAATGTAATTCGATGGTTAAAAGATAGTGAATTTTATATAGTGTACTTAGAAAGTCTCACTGTATTACTTTCTTTTTGTAATATGAATGAAGAATGAAAACCAACTACTTTTTAATAGCCCTCATCTGTATGTAGATGAGGTTCTTTTTATAAACCTTACAACATTGTAAGGTTTACGTAAGTTAATTCGATAGTAAATTTGTCATATTTTTTGCATAATAGATACAAATAGATAAAAATAATTAGGGATATAGTAAGAAGGGAGAAAACTGGGATGCGTAAAGAAGAAGTAGTGAAGTTTCCAATTAAAGATTTCTGTAGCTACTTTACTGTTGCCGTAGTATGTATTGGATTATTTGATATCATAACAAACTTAATTGTTAAATAACATAGATGATAAAACAAGAAGGGAGATCCTTTCTTGTTTTTTTTATGGGGGAATAAATATGAAATGGATTGATAGCCATATACATGTTGACCAATATAAGGATGAAGAAAGAAGTAGATTACTTAAAGATGTGGAACATAGTAAAGAGATAAAGGGGCTTATCGCGGTATCTATGAATTATCAATCATGTAAAGAAACTTTATCTTTAGCAAAGCGATATCCTTTTGTACATCCAGCTATAGGTTTTCATCCGGAGCAACCAATTCATAAAGAAGAATGTGAGCAAATTTATAAATTAATTGAAGAGCATGTAGAAGACATAGTTGCGATTGGTGAAGTAGGCTTACCATATTATTTAAGAAAAGAAGATGAGCACATTGCTGTCAATTCATATATGTCGGTGTTACAACGATTTGTTGAACTAGCTAGTAAATATGATTTACCAATTATATTGCATGCAGTATATGAAGATGCTGATGCTGTATGTGATTTATTGGAGAAATATAAAGTTTCACGAGCACATTTCCATTGGTTTAAAGGAAGTGAAACAACAATGAAACGGATGATCGGGAACGGTTATTATATTTCTATCACGCCAGATGTTTTACATAGGGAGAAAATTAGAAAAATTGTTTCGTATTATCCACTTGAATATATGATGGTAGAAACGGACGGACCGTGGGAATTTCAAGAGAATGTTATGACGCATCCGAGAATGATTCGAGAGGTATTGAAGGAAATTAGTGTTATAAAAAACATATCTGTTGATAGGGTTGCGGAAACGATATATGAAAATACGATTCAATTTTACTTGAAAGGATAGGAGAGTTACTCTTATTCTTTTTATTATGGATATTTTTTCTAATATTTTCTATAATTTATGATGTGCTTAATTTGATGAGGGAAGTGGGGAAGAAAATGGGGAGAACATATAAAAAAATAGCTATTACAATGATGGTCGGTGTACTTTCACTTGTAGCGTTTGGGTGTGAGGCAGAAAAAAAGGTTATAAATCCAAACACAACACAGGAAAAGAAGGAAGAACCAATTGATCCAGTAGTTGAAAAACAGATGAAAGAAAATGAGAAAAATGGGAATACGGTTGGAAACAGTTCTAATAAAGGGAAGATGGTAGAGAGTAAGGGATGGGTTTACTATGCGGTAAATGGTGATAAAAATACAGGAGGCATTTATCGTACGAAAGATCAATTTCAGACTTCGGAACGTGTAGTGGAAGGTGTAAATGCTTCGTACATAAATATAAAAGACAAAGCTTTATATTTTATTCATACGGATGAAGATAAGAATGCGGGATTATCTTCTTTAATAAAGTATGATATATCTAACAAAAAGCTAGACACGTTAAAAGCAGATACAAATTATGTTTATATAAAAGATCAAACTTTATTTTATCCGAAAAAATATTCTGAGCATGGTGGTTTTGATATTGTAGGAATAGTAAAAATGGATTTGAACACGGGGCAGGAAGAAGAAGCGGCATTTAAAAACTCAGGTTGGTCTCAAACGATAGACGATAGTATTCTACATTGGAATAAAAATCGTGGAACACAAGTGACAAAAGATAATAAAACTTGGTCAAAGGAAAATTATGCAACAATATCTAGTGCTACTTATAATAATGAAAAATTATATGCTGTTGTCGACTTTTCGTTACCTTTTGAAACAAATGAAGCTGAGCATGGCATATATGAAATAGACATTCAACAAAATAACGAAAAGTTATTGGTAAAGGATGCCCTGCAGATGAATGTGAAAGGGGATACTTTTTATTATTTAAAAAAGGATGGAGTATATAAGAAGAAAATGAATGGTGGAAATGAAAAAGTAATTTATAATAAAACAGTTGAACCAACTAAATCCTATTTATATTTTGTAGCAGGAGATATGTATCTTTATACAGATAATGGAACTATTTTAAATTTAGATACAAAGAAATCAAATGAAGAAAAAGATAAGAAATTAGCAGATGATGTTATGTTACAGAAAGTATGGAATGCACAGAAGGAACTTACTAATGTTCAAATGGCTGCACTAACAGGAAACCCAAAACGAGTAGGAGATTTTTCATACGGGGAATTAGTGAATCCTATTTATAATACGAAGGATACTTTAGAGACTACGCTGTCTACGTACTTCTCAAAAACATTTATAGCAGAGTATATGAAGAGTAAGTATATTAAAGAGTTAAATGGAAAAATGCACTATGCTATTGGAGATCCAGGATCAAAAGCAGCAACTAAATTTACAAAAATTATTTCTGCCGAGTTAAAGGATGGAAAAATAAAAGCGCAGGTAGAAACATATAATGACTATGATAATGTAACGGAAAAAGTAGAAGTTGAATTTATTTATGAAAATAATCAATGGGTTATTAATAATATGCCGCGTTTTGGTTTAAGTTAAAAAACCACCAAGCATTTTGCTTGGTGGTTTTATTTTAGGATTCTAATTTTTTCGCACGTCTTAATAACAATAGAAAGACAATGATGAAGAAACCAAGTATAAGGAAGAATCCATATTGTTTTACATAGTCCATTACGTCGCTTGCGCTTGTTGGTTTTTCAACGTGAATGCCGTCCTTATTAGTAGTGATATGAATATCTTGCATTTTCACTTCATTTGTTTCTTTTTGTAAATCAATCCATTCTATATTCGGAATGCTTTCTAGATCCTTTAATACTTCTTTTAATGGTTTCACACCTAAGTAAGGATGATAGAATGCACCAATAACTCCATCGGATAATTTAGCAACAGATGCAGCACGTTCCTTCATCTTTGCAATAGCATGTGGCTTATCTTCTTCAATAAAACCAACTGTTTCAGGCATTAATTTCATCCCGTGTAAAAATGATGGGGTGCTTGTATAAAATGGTGAGTGCATGGATTTCCAAGTTGTATCACTTAACTGTAGTTGTCCTACATAAGTTGAAAAGTATCTTGATAATATTTCATATCCTTTTTGGGACATCGTGTAATGGGGTGCTTCAAATGCGACAGGATATAGTTTGGCATCTACAAGTTCTTGAATACCTTTTTCAATATGCTCAGTCGTATATTTTTCTTCAAATTCTTCCCCTTTTTTTACGTATGCATTATATGCTTCTATATTAGGAAAGTCATCTTTTGTTTTTGGTTCTTCATGCTTCGGTTGACGAATTGGTTGGTCTGTTTTTACGTCCCAAAATTCAAAACCTTCTCCAGTTTCACTATCATAAAATTGGTGCGTATAACCATGCATAATAATTGCTGCACCATCATCTTGCATAGAGCGTAAAAGATCGACTAGCTCAGGTTTATCTTTTAAATGTATTGTCTTTCCTGTATCCGGATCTTTATATACCGGTATGACTGTAATCATGTAAGGAATCTTTTTCTCTTTTAGTAATTCAGCAATTTCTTTTAATTGATTTATATCTGCGGCTGGATGAACATCCTCAAGACGTAAATAAGCTTCCACTTTATCTGTCATTGGTTTTTGTCCGAAGTAAGAAAATAACATTTCGCCGACGTAATGAGACATCCAGTCAAAGAGATTTGATGTTGCAACATAATAAGATGTTTCATGCTGGACGATTAGTGGGCTCTTGCTATTTGGGCTTAAAGCGTTAGCAAGAACAGTTCCGTTGGTATCAAAAGCTTGAATCAATCGTTCCTCTTCTAAAGTGTTTTTTAGCTTATGGCTTGGATATTCGATTTTATTAACTCGTATATCATTATCCTTTAGTGTAATGAAAGAAAAGCGATTAGATAATTGTTCAACATTTTGTCCTAAAACTAATACTGGGCCTGAGAAATTTTCTATCAGTTGTTTTGTTTCAGTAGGAAATTCTTCTTTTTGCTCACCGATATAGACAATATGTGTATAAGAAGATGAATTAGTAATTTCATTAGCCTTTTTAAAACTTTTCGTAGTTATATCGTTTGTAAAATGTCCTAATTGAGTATTAAGGATTTGAATATTATTTGTAATTTGATTGTCTTTTGTACTGTATAAAACAAGTACTTTTGGTTTTGATGATGTTTGTGCAGAGGTGTGGATAGGGATAAGTAGTAAAATGCTGAACAAGAGTAATATGCACTTCTTCATTTGGTCTGCTCCTATTCTATATGTAGAGTTCAATTTACAATTATATACAAGAAATACGTTGTAGTCTATGAAAGTTACATTTTTGCACGTATTTACCAGCTGTTTTTTCACAAAATCGGTCTAAAGCATGATGATAATATGCATAGTTATTTGCTATGATAAAAGGGTAAGAGAATGATAGAATGTGGGTAATTGTAAAGGGAAGAAGGCTGAAAGGGGACAAATTTCAGCGGAGAAAGAGGTAGAGGTAGTGAAGAAATTCTTTGTAGGATTTTTAGTTGTTCTTGGGGTGTACTTATATTTCCAAGGAAAGTCTGAAGGAATGGACAAGCTAGTGAATGAGACAAGCTATGTTGACTCAGAGGAAGCAAAACAGATGAAACAAATTATTATAGAGGAAGCAAAGAAAGTCAATCTTCCAGAATGGATACCTCTTACAATTGCCGAACATGAAAGCCGGTTAAATCCAAGAAGTATTGGAGATAACGGAACTTCATTCGGATTGTTTCAATTGCATCGCGGTGGCGGGCTTGCACCAGATCATTTAACTGATGAAGAGTTGAAAGATCCGCGCACAAATGCGCAAATTGCAATGCCGCATTTAATGAAAGGGTATAAGCGCGGGGTGCAGAAAGGTTTGACGGATTTTGCATTACTAAAATATGTAGCAAATACATCTGGATGGCCAGGAAATTTAGGGCCCGAGTGGACGGATAATAACATGAAGTATAACATCGGATTAGAAGATGTGTACTATCGAAATAAAGGCGTAATAAAAGAGTAGGTTTTTTGTACCTACTCTGTTTTTTTATGAATAACTTCATCCTTTTCTTGTATGAAATACTGCGCTAGTTGTATTTTCACGTCTTCTAGTTTTGTAGAAACTTGCGGTATTTTATATCCTACATACAATGGTGAAACGACAAACCTAGGAACAACTTTACAAATGATTTTTTCGTTCAAGTAATAGAAGAATAAGTTATAACTACTACATCCTTTGTGGAAATCTGTCAGTATATAACGTACAGTTTGCTGAATATAATTTGCTAGTTCATCTATGCATCCAATATCTTCAATGATGATATTAAATTCAGTAAAACCAATAATAGGACGATCTGAAATATTGAGTTCAATGCGTTCGTTTTTTTGTACAATTACTCCTCGGAAGTTGTCCTGTTCTACGTTACCGAGATAGTCTACATATTTCATTCCGATAATCTGCATGTGTGCATGATGCAAACTTCCGCCTGAGAATGGCCCGTGATTTTTGTATAAAATCACAGATGTGAATTCTTCATTCTTCTGTAAGCCTAACCAATGTTTAATCGAGAAACGAATTAGCGATCTCATATGTTCTTCTGTATATGTCGCAATATGATCTTCACAATTATCGGTTTCGATTAGCACCGTTTGAAATGTATCTTTTAATGTAGGAAATTTGTTTTTTAGCCAAATAATTGAGCCCTCAGTTGCTAAAATATCCGTTAAATTTTCTCTGTCACAAAAAGGACATGCAGCGCTTCTATTCCGGATGCTTTCTGGTTTTTGTTTGCCGATATCGTTTAAAAAGTATAGTTGTTGTGTATCCATTTGTATATATGCCCCTTTAAAATGTGTGTAAAAATCCCGCTTAATACATTCGGGAAAAGGAGAAGGAAATCCTTTAAAGGGAATAGGAAAAATAAAAGACAAGATATCCTCATTACAACAGGGTACCTTGTCTTTTATTTTTTCTTTAATAATGTGTATGGATAATATAGATCGTTTTTATTATGTTTCTTTTTTCTATTTTTTATTGTGTATAAGGCAATTGCTGTACTCACGATTACAATAATGGCTTTCTTCATATTCGTTTACCCCTTTTTTATTGTTGGTTTAATTCTTGGCTAACTGCTTTTGCATCAACTAGAGCGTGTAAAATCATTTTTACCATGTTCATCATATTCTCTCACTCCTTTTTATAGTTCGTTTAGTTCTTTTACAACTGCTTGTCCGTTCACTAATACCTCA
This sequence comes from Bacillus sp. HY001, assembly GCF_007558965.1. NCBI lineage: Bacteria > Bacillati > Bacillota > Bacilli > Caryophanales > Bacillaceae > Bacillus > Bacillus sp. HY001. Next base: position 43,274 of record NZ_VLTE01000087.1, read on the forward strand.
AAGATTGCTTTTACGATTTCCTTCATCATGATTGTTTCCTCCTTTTGTTTTCTCTCTTGTTTACATCTTTATTGTATAGGGAGGCATCTTTTCGTACTATCGCTTTCCATTACGTGAACATAACAGTTTTGTAAGATTTGATGTCACTTATTGAAATGTTTAGTCTATCTTCATTATTTTCAGAAAAATGACTATTCAAACATGAAATGGGAAAGTATAATAAAGAAGTAAGTATTAAATTCCGTACGAAAGAGGTGAATGAGATGAAACGTTCTTTAGCTGCACGTGCCAAATTTTTAGATTATATCTATTTTTGTCGTGCGATTTTTCATGATGTAGTTGTTAACGGGATACGTCTGTCCTTTTTTAACAATTGCATAGTAGCTATTGAACGATAGAAATCTCTTCACCCATTTTTAATAAACGTGTGAAAAGGGAGCTATTTGGCTTCCTTTTTCTATGTCGAAAACCATGGGGAATGTTTCTTTCCCATGGTTTTTTATATTGAAAGGAGTACGGAAAATGACAATTTGTAGTGTAAATAATGTAACGAAATCTTTTGGTGGAAACATCATATTTGAAAATATATCGCTTGAAATAAAGAATGGTGAACGTGTTGGATTAGTTGGTCGTAACGGTAGTGGGAAGACAACAATCTTTCAGCTTCTAACTGGAATGGAAAGTTTAGATGCAGGAGCCATTCATATGAAGAAAGGTACACGTATTGGTCATGTGGCACAAATTCCGAAATTTGATGAGGATATGACTGTATATGATGTACTGAGTTCGGCTTTTAAAGCAGAAAAGGAATTAGAAAGAGAAATGCGTACTTTAGAAAAAAATATGGCGGAAGAACGAGAATCGTCTGCTTTACAAAAGTTAATGGAGAGATACGGAGTAATTCAAGAAAAGTTTGCGTTCCTTGGTGGTTATGAAATAGAAGCGAATTTGATGAAGGTAGCAAATGGGCTACAGGTGACAGAACTATTTCCTCGATCCTTTCTGGAGTTAAGTGGTGGAGAACAAACAAAGATAAGTCTTGCATATATGCTATTGCAGAAACCAGATCTACTTCTATTAGATGAACCAACCAATCATTTAGATTTATTCGCCGTAGAATGGCTAGAACAATTTTTAAAAGAATACAATGGAACGGTTATGGTTATTTCACATGATCGCTATTTCCTTGATGAAGTTGTAACGAAGATTTTTGATTTAGAAGATGGAGAGATTCACGTGTATCATACAAACTATTCTCAGTTTGTTGAGGAAAAGGAAGAACGGTTGCTGCAGGAGTTCCAGGTTTATCAAGAACAGCAAAAGAAAATAAAGAAAATGAAAGAAGCAATTAAGCGACTACGTGAATGGGCAAATCAGGCGAATCCTCCGAATGAAGGATTGCATAAGAGAGCGAGAAGTATGGAACGGGCACTGGAACGTATAGAGAAACTAAAGAAACCTATTTTAGAACGAAAACAAATGGGACTTCAGTTTGAAGGGCAAGAGAGAAGTGGGAAAGATGTTGTTGTAATGAAAGAAGTGAGTAAAGGGTTCGCTGGCCATCTTTTATTTAATGAAGCGAGTTTACATGTTCGTTTTCAAGAGCGTGCGGCGATCGTTGGTCGTAATGGTACAGGAAAGACAACGCTACTAAAATTACTATTAGAAGAAATAGAACCAGACGCTGGTGAAATTCGAATTGGTAGTAGTGTGAAAATCGGTTATTTATCACAGCATGCGTACGGAAATGTGAAGAGTAATGTATTAGAAGCTTTCAGGGAATATGTAGCTGTAACAGAGGGAGAAGCGAGACATATATTAGCTAAGTTTTTATTTTATGGTCCAGCGGTGTTTAAGAAAGTAACGCAACTGAGCGGTGGAGAAAAAATGAGATTAAGGCTTGCACAACTTATGTATCAAGATATCAATTTTTTAATTTTAGATGAGCCGACAAACCATCTCGACATTGAATCAAGGGAAGTTTTAGAGGAAGCTCTCGAACAATATAATGGAACAATTTTAGCTGTTTCACATGATCGTTATTTTTTAAATAAGTTATTTGAAAAGACGTATTGGATTGATGAGCGTAAATTATTTGAGTTTGCAGGGAACTATGCATGGGCGCGTCAAAAGTGGGAAGAAAAACTTGAGACACAAGTAATAAAGCAGCAACGCCAAGGAAGAAAAAGTATGGAAACAGCTCCTATAAAAAAGAAAGAAGTTAGGAATGTTGAGGAGATTGAAACCGATTTAATGCGTGTAGAAGAAGATATATATACGCTTGAGTGTAAGATGGAACATGTAGTTGATGTTGAAATGCTTGAACAATTGTATGAGGAAAAAACGAAGCAAGAGTTGTTACGAGCGGAGTTATATAATGAGTTAGAGAATATTGTGGAGTAAAAAGTGGAAAGCGAATTCCTTTCAGTTTTACTGAAGGAATTCGCTTTTTTATATGGATACTTTATTTTAAGAGATAAGTAAAAGTTGTGTTTCACGTGAAACAGTAAATTTGATAAATCTTTGTTCCGTAATTGGCATAGGGTGTGAAACATAAAAGGTATTAGAAGCTTTTTGGATCGATAAATTATTTCCCGAGACATAAGTATGTGAACGGCGATTCGTGATTGAAAACAAAAAAACAGAGTTACAGCTTTACGCGCTGAACTCTGTTTTCTTTTTGTGTCGTATCTTCTCTTGTTGAAATGATAATGGCGATCCCGAGCATAATAAAAAAAGCTAAAAAGAGGACGAACTTTGGGAAGAATGGGAATAGTAATAGCGCCCCGACTATCATAATTGTTAATAATACGTAGTGCAGGACGTATTGGAATAGGTTGTCCATGTTTTCGCCCCCTTTTTGGTAATTGGTTATTAGTATTCTATGTCCCATACGGAACGAATAGAAGTGGATTTTTAATTTTTTAATACGAAATAAAAGAGAACAATTGACATGATGAAAGGAAAGGAATAATCTTGAAATTAATTCATACTATTTTTATAGGTAAAATAAAGATAGTTACAGGAAGGGGGCTATGTTCCTACATCGTTAAAAATTAGGAAGGTAAAGGTGAGCGTCTAATGAAAAATGCTTTTAAAGGAGCACTTGCTACATTTCTTAGTGTATCGGTATTACTAGCCGGATGTGGTCAAGAGGAAGCAAGTACAAATGAAGCCGGGAACGTACTAAAAGTAAAAGATGAATTTATTAAAGCAAGCGACAAAGCAAAAAGTCCTACTAAAGTAAAAGAAGGAAAAGATACTTTTGTAGTTGGAATGCCAAGTCCTGGCGGGATATTCCTTCCGCACTTTATGGAGAATGGATGGGATGGTAACATAACGCAAGCTATCTTTGCTCCTCTTGTTGGACTCGATAAGGAAGGAAAACCAATTCCAATTTTAGCGAAGAAGTGGGATATTTCGGAGGATCAGCTTACATATACGTTCCATTTGAAAGATGATTTAAAGTTTAGTGATGGATCCCCGTTAACTGCAGATGATGTAGCATTTACATTAACGTTATTACATGATCCAACTTATAGTGGTGCGACTGATATAAGTCAAACAGCAATAAAAGGTGGGCAAGCATATAAAGAAGGAAAAGCGAATTCTATTGAGGGAATTCAGGTCGTAGATTCGAAAACAATTAACATTACAACTGAAAAGGTAAATGCCCAAACATTATCGTTAATTGGCGGAGAAGTGATTTCAAAAGCTTATTACGGGAAAGAGTATAAACAAGGACACTTGGAGTATTTAAAAGAATTGTATGGGAAGCCGCTGGGAGCAGGAGCTTATAAATTGGATAAATATATTCCTGGTCAAGAAGTTCGATTTGTAGCAAATGAAAATTATTTTGAAGGAAAGCCGAAGATTGAGCACTTTATTTATAAAATTACAAAAGGTGATACGAAGCTACAACAATTTCAAGCGGGAGAAGTAGATTATGATGGTTTTACGACAAACGCGGAGACGATTGAACAGTTAAAGGATTTAGGTTTTGCTAATATTAATGTATATACAGGAAGCTCTTACGGCTACATTAAAATGAATTATAAGAAGCCATACTTTAAAGATAAACGTGTCCGCCAAGCATTTATTTACGGATTAGAGCGTCAAAAGGTTATTGATACGTATTTCCAAGGATATGCGTCACTCGTTAATGTACCGATTACGCCAGTTTCTTGGGCGTATACAGAAGAGGGTATTAATAAATATGAGTATAATTTAGAGAAGGCGAAGAAACTACTGGATGAGGCTGGGTGGAAAGCTGGTTCAGATGGAATTCGTGAAAAGGACGGACAAAAACTGAAAGTAAGTTATTTTGCCTCATCAGCAAGTAAAATAAATGATGTAATGATTCCTGTGATGAAAGAAGATTATAAAAAGCTTGGTGTAGAGTTTAACCCAGAATATATGGACTTTAATACGATGATTTCAAAAGTGATAAAAGGTGATTATGATTTGGCGATGGTATCTACGCCAATGATTGATGATCCGAGTGGAACGATTGAGGAGTTTGTTTCAACAAGTAAACGAAATTATGATGGATATTATAATCCGAAAGTAGATGAATTAGCTAAGCAAGCATTAGAAACGTTGGATATTGAAAAGCGAAAAGAAATTTATAAAAGGTTATATCAAGAGTTAAGCGAAGACCCGCCTGTAATCTTCTTAAATAATAGTAAAGTTGTGTCCGCACATAATGCACGAATTCAAGGATTACAAGAAGATAACTATAACGGTATTTTATTAAGTTTACCTAAATTAAAGATAGAACAATAATTTAGGGGGAATTATCAAAATATTTATTCAGAAAGAATTGACAAAATATAACTGACGATATAAGCTAATAACCATAAAGTCTACCGGAAAGGTCGGAATAGGATTGTTACCCCTCAAAAACATCTATTTTTTTACGATTAAAACCGACTTTTCCGATTGGCTATAAATATGCTGTGGGAGGCATACATAAGCTAATAAGTTCAAAGGGTATAACTATTAAACAGTTAGGGTGGGGACAATGAAGACAAAGACAAAAAAATGGGCTGGTGTATTTTCGGTATTACTGAGTAGTTCGCTTGTGTTATCTGCTTGTGGGGGACAGGAAGATACGGCTTCTACAGAACCGGTTAAACAGCAGGATTTAAAAAACATAAAAATAGAAAAGATTGCTGCTACAGATAAAACGAAAGTGCCAGATAAAGCGAAGAATAGAAAAGATACGTTAGTTGTTGGGATTAATAAACCAGGCGGCGTATTTTTACCATATTTCCAACAAAATGGTTGGGACGGAAACGTAACTTCAGTTATTTTTGCATCTCTCATATCAACCGATAAACAAGGGAAACCAATTCCAGAATTAGCTGAGAAGTGGGACGTTTCTTCTGATCAGTTAACATATACATTCCATTTACGTAAAGATTTGAAATTTAGCGATGGCTCGCCATTAACAGCGGATGATGTAGCGTTCACATTGACACTTTTACACGATAAGGCATATGAAGGCGAAGTGGATATCTCTCAATATGCAGTTAAAGGTGGTAAAGAATATAAAGAAGGAAAAGCAACTTCAATTGAAGGTATTGAAGTTGTCGATCCACAAACAATAAAAATTACGACTGAAAAGGTTAATTCACAAGCTATATTTGTTTTTGGTAGCACAGTACTATCAAAAGCTTATTACGGAAAAGATTACAAACAAAATACAAGTTTAGATTACTTAAAAGATTTATATGGCAAACCACTAGCTGCGGGTCCATATAAATTTGAAAAGTATATTCCGGGTCAAGAAGTTCGATTTGTAGCAAATGAAAATTACTATGCGGGTAAACCAAAAATTCAAAACTTCATTTATAAAATTACTTCTGGCGATACGAAGCTTCAGTTATTCCAAACAGGTGAGGTTGACCACACTGGTTTAGGTACTGGTGACGAAGTTCTTGAACAGGCTAAGGCTTTAGAATTCGCAAATATCCAAATCGAAACAGCACCATCATTTAGTTATGTTTATATGAATCATAATAAGCCGTACTTAAAGGATAAAAAGGTTCGCCAAGCGCTTATCTACGGATTAGATCGTAAAAAATATGTTGATACAGCATACAAAGGATACGGTACGGTAGCGAATGTACCAATTCATCCGACTTCTTGGGCTTACACAGAAGAAGGCGTTAATAAATATGAGTATGACAAAGAAAAAGCGAAAAAGTTATTAGATGAAGCAGGGTGGAAAGTTGGCTCGGATGGAATCCGTGAAAAAGATGGTCAAAAATTAAAACTTTCTTATTTCGGCCCAAGTTCAGCTAAAGATAGTGATTTGTTAATTCCAATTGCGAAAGAGAATTATAAAGAGATAGGTGTAGAATTTAATCCTGAATTTATGGACTTTAATACGATGCTTTCAAAGGTGAACAAAGGTGATTATGACTTAGCTTCTGTTTCAACACCGATTACAAGTGATCCAAGTGAAACAGCTGGTGAATATTTATCTAGTGCGAATGAGAAGAGTCTTGGTTATAAAAATGCAAAAGTAGATGAGTTAATTCAAAAAGGTATTGAAACGGTAGATATTGAAAAACGTAAACCAATCTATAAAGAACTTTATAAAGAATTAAGTGATGATCCACCAGTAATTCTATTAAACTATCGCAGAACAATTACTGGTTATAACGGGAATATAAAAGGAATTGATCCTGAAAAATACAATAGTATTAGTGCAAACTTACCAGTATTATCATTTGAAAAATAACGAGAAGAATGTATAAGCAGAAGACATTTTTTCATTCGGTTAGAAATGTGCCGATTTGAAAAAATGTTCTTCTATTTTAAGCATTAGATTGGAGAGAAAAAGGGTGAAAACATATATCGTTCGTAGGTTGTTACAAATGATTCCTACACTGTTTGGAACATCAATTATTATCTTTTTCCTGTTCGCGCTTCTTCCAGGTGATTATATTGATTCAAATCCAAAGATCACACCGGAAAGAGCAGCTGAGCTTAGGGAATTGTATGGATTGAACAAACCAATTGTTGAACGTTATTTCCACTGGTTAGGTAATGCGTTACAAGGAGACTTTGGTTTTTCGCTTCAATATCAAGAACCTGTAACGTCACTATTAAATAAGTTTATTTGGAACTCTTTTAGTGTAGCAATTATTGCATTATTTTTTATTTGGTTAATTGCACTTATTATCGGTGTATTTTCGGCGACGAAACAACATTCTTTATTCGATAAACTTGTAACGATTGGTGTCTTTGCAGCAATGTCATTCCCGTCCTTCTTTATCGGTTTGTTCTTAATTAAAGTGTTCGCAGTTGATTTTAAGTTACTACCGATAGGTGGAATGATTGATGTTGGTAGTAATTCAACTGGATTCGCTTATGTGATAGAAGTTGCAAAACATATGGTTTTACCGGTATTTATTTTGACACTTCTTGGAGTGGGTTCATTAACTCGTTATTTTAGAACGAGTATGTTAGAGGTTGTAAGACAAGATTACATACGAACAGCACGTGCGAAAGGTTTAAAGGAGAAGACAGTTATTTATAAACATGCATTAAAAAATGCTATTTTACCGGCGATTACTTTATTGGCATTTGAATTACCAGGTTTATTTTCAGGAGCAATTATTATTGAACAAATTTTTAATTGGCCAGGTATCGGTAACATTCAGTTAGAGGCACTTAATTTTCGTGATTATACAGTATTAATGGCATTTACGATGTTTCTTTCTTGTTTAACAATTGTTTCAAACTTTTTTGCAGACATTGTATATGCAGTTGTTGATCCACGTATTCGGTTGAAGTAAAGGGGGGAACGAGATGGAAACTGTTACAGCGATTACAGAGAAAAAAGGAAAAAAGAGAAGAAATGAATCATCACCATGGCGACAAGCTCTTAAAAAGATAAAGAAAAATAAGATGGCACTAGTAGGGTTGTATGCATTAATTTTTATGTTTTTATTTTGTTTTATTGGACCATTTTTTTCACCATATGCATCAGGGAAAATACAAGTTGCGTTAATTAATAAACCACCTAGTTTTTCTCATTGGCTCGGTACAGATCAATTAGGGAGAGATATTTTAACGAGACTGATGCAAGCGGGACGAATTTCATTAACAATTGGCTTAGCTTCAATGGTTTTATCAGTAATACTAGGAGCTGTATTAGGGGCTATTGCAGGGTTTTATCGTGGCATCGTTGATAATATTATTATGCGTCTTGCTGATATTTTAATGTCGATGCCAGGATTACCGTTACTTATTATAATGGGGGCGATTTTATCAGAGTGGAAAGTACCGTCTGATTATCGTCTGTATGTCATTATGATTATTTTAAGTTTAGTAGGTTGGCCGGGGCTTGCACGTCTTGTAAGAGGGCAAATTTTATCACTTAGAGAGCAAGCGTTTATGCAAGCTGCTGATGTACTAGGAATAAAAGATTACCGGAAAATTATCTATCACTTAATTCCTAATGTTTTACCGATATTAATTGTCGTATCCACATTAGGCGTTGCTGGTTCTATTTTAGGGGAGTCCGCACTAAGTTACTTAGGTCTCGGAGTTGTTCCACCTACACCATCATGGGGGAATATGATTAGCGCAGCTAACTCATTAATTGATTTCCAAAAGCGTCCGTGGTTATGGATTCCACCTGGTTTCGCAATCTTTATAACAGTTGTATCAATTAACTTACTTGGTGATGCACTTCGTGATGCGTTAGATCCAAAGATGAGACGGTAGGTGAGGGAATATGAGTAGAGCGGTAGTAGAGCTGAAAGATTTACAAACACACTTTCAGACAGAAGAAGGAACAGTAAAGGCTGTAAACCATGTTAGTTTTACAGTTCGAGAAGGTGAAACTGTTTGTGTTGTAGGCGAATCAGGTTGCGGGAAAAGTGTAACAGCTTTATCTATTATGGGACTTATTGCTGAATCAGGCAGTGTAGTAGGTGGAGATATTTTATATGAAGGAAAAAGTCTTTTAGGAATGAAAGAGAAGGAGCTTCGTAGTTTAAGAGGTAATGATATTGCGATGATTTTCCAAGAACCGATGACATCGCTGAATCCGGTCTTCACTGTAGGGGAACAGATTGTAGAGACGTTAAGGGAGCATGAATTACTTAGTAAAAACGAAGCGTATAAGAAAGCAATTGAGTTAATTCGTAAAGTCGGCATAGCTCGTGCGGATGAAATCGTCCATTCTTATCCGCACGAACTAAGTGGCGGGATGTTACAACGTATTATGATTGCTGTTGCACTTAGTTGTAATCCTAAGTTATTAATTGCTGATGAACCGACAACGGCTCTTGATGTTACAATTCAAGCTCAAATATTAGACTTATTAAGACAAGTAAAAGAGGAATTCAAAACATCCATTTTATTAATTACACATGATTTAGGCGTTGTAGCAGAAATGGCTGATTACGTTGTCGTTATGTATGGCGGGAAAGTTATTGAAGAAGCCCCAGTACTAGAGATATTCCAAAATCCGAAACACCCGTATACGAAAGGCTTGTTGAAATCAAAACCAGTGATGGGAAAACGAATAGATAAACTATATTCTATTCCAGGGCAAGTTCCTAATTTAGTTGGTTTGGATGAATTTTGCTATTTCAGCGGTCGTTGTGAGCATTGTATGGAAATATGTAAAGAAGAAGCACCGAATCTAAATGTACATGATGAGAATCATAAAGTAGCTTGCTGGTTATATGAGGAGCGTGCGGGACAATGAGTGAACCATTATTAGAAGTAAAAAATTTAAAAACCTATTTCCCTATTAAAGGCGGCATATTTAGTAGAACGGTTGGACATGTAAAAGCAGTTGATGGAGTAAGTTTTACTATTAATAAAGGCGAAGTGTTTGGTCTTGTTGGTGAATCAGGAAGCGGAAAAACGACGATAGGAAAAACAATTTTACGTCTCGTCCAAAAAACGGAGGGAGAAGTGAAGTTTAAAGGACACGATGTTCATTCTCTATCAAAAGAGGAATTGAGAAAACATCGTCCTAATATGCAGCTTGTGTTTCAAGATCCATTTAGCTCACTAAATCCGAGAATGAGAATTGGAGAAGCACTGGGCGAGCCAATGTTGGCCCACGGACTAGCGACGAAAGAAAATGTTCGTGAAAAGGTAACAGAAGTATTAGAGTTATGTGGCTTAGCACCATATCATATTGACCGGTATCCTCATGAGTTTTCTGGTGGACAACGTCAGCGTATCGTTATCGCAAGAGCTATGGTATTAAACCCGGAATTCATTGTAGCTGATGAACCTGTGGCGGCACTAGATGTATCTATTCAAGCACAAATCATTAACTTATTTAGTGAGTTACAGGAGAAAAAGGGATTATCCTATTTGTTCATTTCACATGATTTAAGTGTAGTCGAACATTTATGTACGAAAATCGGGATTATGTATTTAGGAACAATTGTGGAAACAGCGCCACGTGATGAGTTATTTACGAACCCGCTTCATCCGTATACAAAAGCATTGTTATCGGCTGTGCCAATACCAGATCCAACAGTGAAGCGAGAGAGAATCATACTAGAGGGTGACATTCCAAGTCCAGCAAATCCACCTTCGGGTTGTCGTTTTCATACACGTTGCCCGTTTGCAACAGATATTTGTAAACAAACAGTACCAGAATTCCGTAATGTTGGTGAGGAGCATTTTGTTGCTTGTCATCATGTATAAAAAAAGGACTCTTTCAAATAGAAAGAGTCCTTTTTTTTATTTACTAGATGAAGTTTGTTTCAATACAAATTGCTCGATTGCATGAGCAACACCATGTTCATTGTTTGTTAATGTTACAACATCACATAATTTTTTTACATCTTCTTCAGCATTTCCCATTGCAACTGATAAGCCAGCTACTTGTAACATTGGTACATCATTAAAGTTATCCCCGATAGCAATAGTATCTTCAATTGGTATATTGAAATAAGCAGCCATTTCTTGTAGACCGTTCCCTTTATGACCATGCTTATCCATAATTTCTACATTAGTAGGAGCTGATGCCGTAACTGAAATATCAGTGTCTTCTTGTAACATGCTTAATAGCTGTGCACGATGCGCGGCATTAAATGTCAAAATGAAGAATTTAGATATTTCTAATTCTGGATTATTTACAACATCTTCGATTTTTTGGAAATCAGTAATTAAGTTTGATTTCTTTTGTTTTTCTGTAATTCTTTCAAGTTCTTCAAGTGTAACATCTAGAGCATGCTTGTTCTCTTCAAATGCTTGCATGACTTGATCTTGCCATGTATATGGAGAATAAACTCCTTTATTCGTATATAGCTTATATGGAAAACCTTCAGATTCTAGTAATTTTGCAAGCTTGTATACTTTATCGTTTTGTAAACAACGCGAGTTAATTACCTTTCCATCCACATAAACAATTGCCCCATTGCTCGCTCCAACTGGAAGGGATAGTTTATATTCTTCCAATAATTTTAAAGCATCCTCTTTTGCGCGACCAGAACAAATCATGACAATATGACCAGCTTCTTTGGCAGTTTGGATAGCCTGTAAGTTCTCTTTGGAGATCTCAAGATTAGATGATAGTAGTGTACCATCCATATCTAATGCGATTAATTTCAAAATGACCACCTCTTTGCTTTTATTATACATAGTTATATAGAGGAAACATATAAACTTATCTTGGAAAGATTGTATTTTATCCCGCTTTAATGGGCAGTAAGACCCCCACCTCAAAATTCAGCGAAAGCAAAGAAGTTAGGTGTGGGATCGACTGCCCATAAAAGTCCGATTGGTGAGGGCTAATAATCAGTGGGGGATGAAGAAAACCCTCACTGATTAAAGTTTCACTTTATCTAGCACGGACAGTTAGTAAAAGCTTGATAGATTCCAACGTATTCATTTAGATATGTACTTTGATTTGTAACAAAAGTAGAGGTAAGTAGGGGGATGTTTCGTTATATGACTGTAATATTACAATAACATTACAAATGTTAACTTAGTAGAAAGTGCATTAAAACAAGGTTTTTAAGGGTGTTTATAAAAAAACGTAAAAAAAGTGTAATAAAATTTACGTAATTATATTGCAACGTAACAATAGTTATGTTACATTAATGTTACAAACGTTACGTTATTAACTTTAATGTAACGCTAACATAAAAACTATGAAATAAACATTTCTTAGAAATTACATATAGATAACTTATTAAAAAGGAGGATATATAAAATGAAAGAGCAAGTATTACAAGTAACAAAAGGTGACTTCGTAGGATCAGCAAGTGGAGCAGTAGTATTAACAGCATTAATCGTATTTCTATCAAGCGTATTAGTATAATAGAAGTTTTGTAATAAAAGAAAAAGAGAGGAGAATGC
>NZ_VLTE01000088.1:0-2022 GCF_007558965.1 Bacillus sp. HY001
GTATTCCTCACCTTGACTCAGCTTCTCTTTCAATACGACTGCTATATATATTTCTTTAGCTTTGCAACTGTTGATACATGAAAGATTGATCCCTACTTAATCTTTTCAATCTATAAAAATTTATATACATTATTTCCTTTTAATGCTAATATACGGATATCGCAATTTTATTATTAACAATTTATAACAGGAGATGAAAAGATGAAAGGACTTGAATTTTCAACTAGCCTATTATTCTTTTGGATAAAAGGTAGGGTAGAAGTTGATAATAGGTTTGTAAAAACCAATTTATCCAACACATTATTAGGATTTATTCCTGCTGGTAAAGACCAACAAAACATTCCTCTAAAAAATATTTCTGGAGCTATGTTATCTACCAAGTATTTTTTCAAACCAATTATTTTAGGAATTCTAATCTTCTTATTTGGATTAGGTACTTTGAGTGATAGTTTTATTGGTGGATTAATTTTTCTATTAATAGGTATTGGAATTGCAGGTAGCGGCATTCAAACAATATTAAGAATTGAAAAAGCAGGAACACCTTATCATATTAGTGTCCCATTCTTTGAAAAAGAAAAAATGCAATTATTAAATGATATTATACACAATGCTTTAGCAGATGACACAGACAAAACAGATTTAAATTTATTCTTCGATAAAAAATCACAGTAAATATTATTATATTTAAAATAAAACCTTATAATCGAATTATATTAATTAATTCGATTATAAGGTTTTTAAATTTATCCTACTAACAAGTTTTTCTCATATGAATAGCATGTACTTGCTTATAATCCAAAATGTTTTTTATACGTAACAGTATATAAAAGCTGACACTTTACTCTATATAGAAATTAAATATAAGCTGCTTTAACAGCTTGTACTTCAGATGAATTTTTACCATATAAGTTTGTTGCTACACGAATACAACCATCTTTTAATTCTTTAAAGTCAGAAATCATATTTAATTCATCTGTATTCGTATAATAGAAGATATCAAACATCTTATCTTCTCCAACACCTTGGACATTTACGCCATTGTAATTAACACCGCTAGCTATCAGGTAACCTACCTTCACCTTCATTGTTATCCTATGAGAATAGATGTTTTCAATATCTATTCAATGTAATCTTTATAGTTGCACTTCTATTTAATTATCAGGAATAGATGGTATGCGATTTTACATGTGTATCCTTTATTAAATATTCTAGACATCTCGCTTTCTTAGCTTTATTTTTTTTAATGTGTACAATTTGTTAAACATACAAGAAAAGTTTCCTGCTTTAAGACAGGAAACTTTTCACATATTATTAACCTAAGAACTTAAAATTCCTACAATCTGACGAGCTTTAGCATTATCTATATAATAATGCATCTCTAATCCCTTTCTTTCTGCACGAAGTACGGTTCTCCTTAATTTTGATAGATGCTGTGAAACAGTAGATTGTGGGAGTTTTAATATTTCCGTTAACTGCGTAACATTACACATTTTATGGTGCATTAATTCACTTACAATTTGTAATCGAACTGGATGTGCCATTACTTTTAAAACATCTACGTCTTCTTCGCGGATTTCAGCTAGATCTTTATCAGTTACTACTGTTTTCATTTCGCATTCTCCTTTATTATTAATTTCTATTTTTCTTATTATCCTTATAAATAGTACTTATAGATGATTACGATTTGTCCTGTTGAGAAAATATTTTTTCTTCTTAAAACAAAAAGGACATCTATCCTGGAAACAGTTTTTTTACATAACATTAATCTATGATTAACACAATTTACCAAATAAAAGCACTTCTCCTACCCTTTGGTTAAAGCAAATAAAAAATTCTGCTTTTGCCTTCCTTTCCTGAAAAATTGATAAGCAGTATCTCCTATCTCACACTCTACAAAATAATCATTTTATTTCTCAATATGGATACCTGGAATTAAAATACCAAAAATGGTAATATAGAGTCACCTTCAGTTGTCAATTGTGTCCCTTTTTTGAAAGCCCTGTCTATAATGACAAGGCTTTT
>NZ_VLTE01000089.1:0-5618 GCF_007558965.1 Bacillus sp. HY001
TTTCCACTTTTTCGCATCTGCTGACATATGAACAGTCACATTAAAGCCTAACTTCGCACTCATAATACCAATACTTAAACCTAAATTTCCAGTGGAACTCACAGTAATAGAATAGTTTGAAAAGACATCCTTGAACTTTTCACTATCTAGTCCCTATGGTTAACTTTAATGTAACAGAACATTAATTACATTATCACGATCTAAAAATATTGCCTTCTTTTTCGTCAAGTTACGCTCTCCTTACCTACATATTTTCTATCAAAAAATCTGCAGTATAACAATTATTAAGTTCATAGTAGCATGAATGATAAATGAGACTAGTAACCTATTAGTACGTACATATATTGCGGCAAGTACAAGTCCGATTAGAAAATATCCAAATACAAAAGGAAAATCAAAATGCATGATAGAGAAAAAGACTGAGCTAATTAATATACACCCAATTTCATTAAATTTACGACTTAGTATATTTATGGCCGCGTAACGAAATACCAGTTCCTCAACTAACGGAGCAAGAATTACAATTGATATAAGAGCAAGAGGAGCTATAGTTGCAGCTTCAATATTACTTGATGTATTTACTGATTGTGTAGTTAAGTGAAATATACTCTTATCTAAAATACTACCAATTGTCTGCGCTAAAAATACTGCAACAATTCCTATTAAAATCCATACGAATGAGTTTCTTGATAATTTAATCGATAACTTCGAATCGTTCATCGCTTCTTTCTTATATACAAGAAAAGTGAATGTTAATATGAGTGAAAACCCTATTAGTTCCCAATGAATAAGTAGTTGCTGAATTGCTTGCTGTTGATTTCCCTTAATATCATACCAACCTGTCTTTGCTAACAATTGTACTCCTATAATCCCAACAAATTGAGTCATTACAAAGTATATGAGTATAACATAACCTGATTTATGTAAATTACTATGATTCATTTTACTATATTCACCTTTCATTTACCTCCAAATATTATATTATCAGAATTTTAAATCCAAATAGTATTATCTACTCTTCTTTAAGAATTTTATATATACCTGTAGGTTTATACATAACAAGATCCCCTTCACTATTGCTGACTCTTTTTGTTTCAAAGTAGATTCGGTATTCTTCCCCATCTTTTTTTATCTCTGATACTAACTCTTTAGTTATCCAGTAACTTCGATTCAGCAGATCTCCTGGTACAGCAGTCATTCGAAAATTTTTATTATCTGTATTTAATTCTTTCGCAACCATATCCTCTGCAACTTTCACGTTACTCCTAGTTAGTTCCATCCTTATCTCATGATTCTTTTCTTGTTCCGCCCTAAATTCCTGAGCAAATCTAGTACCGATACAGAGTAATAAAATTATGCCCATAAATATAAAGAATGCTTTTGCATTGAACTTTTCCATTTCCATAACATCAAATCCTTTCACTTCTTAATAATGCGAAACTATTTTATTATTGTTTACGGTGAGATAACCGAGAGAAACAATATATAACTACTGCTATATATAGAAAAACCGTAAAATTATCAATAGCTATTAACGTTTTTTCTGATACGGCATCAATCATAATTATCCTCCCAATACCAATATTTTGGCTACTATAATAGTCCTAACTTTAAGTTTAATTTCCAGCTTTGTTTAGTTTTTTATAAATTCACATGTTGCAAATATTCAACTAAGAAGTATCCGCTAAATCCTTCTAAAAACACCACTTGCGAGCCACTACTCGTTTTGAATTGATCCGTCCGACATGTCCAAACTTTACCGTCATAGTGTGCCGCTTCTCCGCATGTATGCATCACTACTTTGTCACCTACTTTTAATTCATCTATTACTCCGAATATCGTTCGATAACCTTCTTTATATTTCCGCTTTATAAAATCAACTTGTTTCCAAGTTCTAACGTTTCCGAACCGTTCTTTCATGTAATCCAAGCAAACATGATCTATATCTTCCGGTGGACCAGAAAAGTAAGTGAAAGATTGCTTCCCTCCACTCGTTGTATAAATCATATCTACTCCGCCATTTTCATTCTTTATCATTTCAAATGAAGGTTTCTTTTCCGTTCCCCTTTTCGTTTAAAATAGCGCTTTTATTAAGATTTTAAGTATCCAATTTCTCTTGCATACTCACGCATGTTTTTCATCGCTTCTTCTGTCCATCCCCAATGCGTACAGTACAATCCTCCATAACCGTTTAATCCGTTCGAATTATCATTCCCATAAATGTAGTGTGTAAAATCCTTTACTAATCCCCACATTGTGCCGCCGCTTGAAAAGTACATTTTTTGTATTTTCGTTTTATAATCAATTCTTGTCATATTCATAGAAACATTTGTATAGTGATCAACAAACCGCAATGATTTACCATTGAGTACAAAATGAGCTGTTCTATCTTTATAGTGAAGTAACCCTTTTCCATTGAATGTATTTTTATCATTATTTGCAATGTATTTAATTAGTGCATTCACAATTTCAATCCGTTTTTGCTTGTTCATTTACTCCAGCTCCTTCTCGACAAAAATCAAGTAATTAAACAAATTCTTTTATTACGAAATTCATTTTTATTGAGTTGTAAGTAATCCCCCTTCTGGATTTAATAAAGGTTCTATTACAACTCCACCATCAAATCCTGCATTTCGAACTACTTTCAAATATTGAACTTTTGTTTCTTCATCAGTGATAATAAAAGTATATTTATCTATCTTTTTTGTGGAAAAACGATTATCTTTTACTTCTTCACCTACATATGGTTTACCATTCGCTTGAAACAAAGGTACAATATCTACTCCACCATCAAACCCTCCATTTCGAACTACTTTTAGCTATTGAACTTTTGTTTGTTTATCGATTAAGACAAGTGTATATTTATCAAGATTTATTGCCTTAAATCTTGAATTTGAATAATCGCTTTCTGCTGGTAATTGTGATTTAGTCCCAACAGAATTTTGTACTGTTGATTCTTTACTAGATATGTTAAAACCAGTGCATCCTCCTACCATAGAAAGTGCTATAACACATGACAATTTCATAATAAATTTTCTGTTTTTCATTAAACAATCCCCTTTTGAACAGTTTTCATCATAACGCTTTTGTACAAAACTCAAATTGTATTAAACTGATTTTATTCTGTGGTGATTCCAATAAACATTGATAAATTCCCAGTAATCTTTTCACCCACTCTTAAAAATAAACCCGCTGGTTCCCCACCAATTAAATGTGAACCTATTAATAATTTACCTGTATAATCTCCATCCCACGTATCTATAGTACAGTCGGGCATTTCTATATACTTTTGATAAATTTTATGTTGTTGCTCATAGTAAGGCGTTTTATCTGCGGCTACTTCTTTTCCATCATTAATGATGGAAACACCACCGCCTTCCCTTCCAAATGTGGCCTTTTTCACATAATCTATATCATTTTCTTCAAATTTGTCCTTTGAGAAATAACTTGGTAAGAAGTACTTTTCTATAATTTTATGTTCTTGTTCTGTAAACCATTTATTTTGCTCGTGAAGTTGCCAGATAAGAGCTAGTACACCTTTATTTTGAATTAAGAATGCTGAAGGAGGATTAATGATTTTCACTCTCCCCTGTGCAATATGATCTAAAAACATAAGGCCAATTGATTTTCCGCTATAGTCCTTATCTTCTAATAAGTACTCTAATGGATATAATCGATACAAATATTCTATTTTGACACCATCTGGTGTATATAACCCATCGTCTGCAACTATAATACTCTGTATCCCCACATAATCACTGGGCTGAGGGCAATATTCTCGAATAAATTTTACTGTTTGATAGTCTTCTTCATGCCAATCATAACTAGTGAAATGTATAACATCATGAGGCTTTAATTCATAATCAGTAATAATTTTATACCACGTTTTTTCTAGCTTCTCTTCTATGCAGTTTGGATTTATAACTTGATGATGATCACATAATACTTGATTAGCTACAGATGGCTCCAAATAGCCGGTGGGTGTGTCTGCATTAATTTCTATTAGTTTGATTTCATTGTTTGCAACAATGAAATCAAACCTAGTGAAATATGAAAATAAAACATCATAATTTGTTCTAGTCACTTCCCATAATTCGGTGGGCAATTTTAATTGTAAAAAACCATCGTGACTTTCTAGTAAATATTTATAAACCTTTTGAAAAATGGTTTTTACTAATTCAGTTACTTCTATAATATTATTATATTCCTCTTTTTTGATTTTTTTGATACCAGTAGACATATACTGACACCATTCATTATGCTCTAATAAGCTTGGCCAAGTAAAACCACGTGTACAAGCTTGCTCAGATAAAGCAAACCATTTTTTCATATATTCTTGTTGCTGTTGATTGTCTAACATTTTGTCTCCTCCTATAAATTAAGATCCAGCTGGAGCTTTTGCATTTCCGATACCACTAGAACCACTAGTAACCTTGCTTGTTGAAGATGGTTTTGATGGTTGAGTTGGATTAGTTGTTTTCGGTGTAGATGCGTTACTTTTATTCGTGTCACTTTTATTTGTAGAAGTAGAATTATTTGCACCTCCACTACTTGTAGCAGCACTTGTACTTGTCCCTCTCCCTTTTTCCTTCTCTTTTTCTTTCGGTACTTCTGGTAAAGGTTTTTGTGTCATTGGTGGTCTATATGTATGGTTAGTATTATTATTAATTTGCCCTGGATTTTTCTTATTTAATGAATTAATTAACATCATACCAGCTGCACCTGCGGCAAACGGAACTAAGGCGGAACTCCAACCATTATCATGCTCTACACTCGGATTATTCTGTTTGTCTTCGTGCTTAACAGGTCCTGCAGTTGGCATCTCTTCAAAACACTCATTTTCATTTATTTGATTAGAAGTACATTGTTTTTGTGTTTCTTTATTATCAGTTGTGTCTTGGTCAACTGATAGTGAATTATTTTCTTCGAGATCTCCTACGCATCCCGTTAATAAAGCTGTTGAAATCCCAAGGTTTGCAGCGATTTTCATAAATTTTTTATTACTCATTTTCATAACTAAAGAGCCTCCAATATTAACTTTATAATTTTTATATAAGGATTATATGATTATATAATCAAAAAAAATTCCCTACTACCTAATTTATGCTGCTTGCAAATGCTTTAACCCAATCTCTAACGCACCTGTTCCTCCAAAACCCTGATTGAATAAAAGTGGGACATCATACTTCTTTGCGTATTCTTTTGCTACATCAATAGACACATGGCCACATGCACCTTTCTGCACTACAATAACATCACATTTTTTTATAACACTACGAAACGTTTTCTTTACACCACCATGATTTTTCCCATCATGAAAAATTACCTGACAATCTCTTTTTTTCGCCAATTTCTCTAATGTTCTACCATTTGAACCACCTAAAACTAGAATTGTACTCATTTCCATTCACTCTCCACATCTTTAGTTTTTTTATATGTACTTGGTGATACTAATAATACAATTGTGCAGATGACAATATTCAGCAATACCACACCCACTATTAATATAATTGCGAAGATTGGTAACAATAGCATGAAAATAAAACCACTTACA
This sequence comes from Bacillus sp. HY001, assembly GCF_007558965.1. Lineage (NCBI taxonomy): Bacteria > Bacillati > Bacillota > Bacilli > Caryophanales > Bacillaceae > Bacillus > Bacillus sp. HY001. Next base: position 5,555 of record NZ_VLTE01000089.1, read on the forward strand.
AGCAAGCAGATGAATATAAATCCATTGCTCATGTCTTCATAACCATCTAATCCTGTTACAATAT
>NZ_VLTE01000090.1:0-14846 GCF_007558965.1 Bacillus sp. HY001
TAGTTTGTCTAGCATCTAAAAATAAAAATTGACGTTTCACGTTGTTTGTTTCGTTTAGTTTTCAAAGTTCAACATCGCGTTTCAGCGACTTTTATAATTTAACATTTCGCGTTAAATCTGTCAACAACTTTTTTCTTTCGTTCCTGACGACGCTTATTAATTTATCATATTAATCATTTGTTCGTCAACACTTTTTAAAAAAATGCCAAAATAATTTTATCTTGGCATGATATAAAGCTTAATAACCACTAATGCAGCAACACCGGGTAGACCTAATAAACTTGTGATTGCTGCTGTACCCAAGTTTATTGGAATATGAAAATCAAAATATGTTCCTATAACATTTACGATAAATAGTAATGCTATTCCTAAAGTAACATGAAAAAGCGCTTTTCCTATAAAACGTAATGGCTTTGAAGAAACACCAAAAACAAGAAAAATAAAAACTAGAGTAAGAATACCGACAATAACAATTGTAGAATTCATTTTCTTCCTCCTTATGAATGACCTATACACACTCATTTGTATGGGACAAGACGATAAAAAAGAACATGTATCACATAACTCCAGTCGTTTTATCTTGTTCACCTTTATTTGACAACACTTCCTTCATAAAAACCACTATTCGTCCTTTCCGAACGAAGTAACCACTAAATGTTTAACAAATAAAATAAAAGGTTCTGCTTTTGCAGCAGAACCTTTTACCATTGTTCCATTTTTACAGGGCGACGTTTTGCTTCTTTTAACAAGAAGAAATATTTCGCCTCTGCTATTTTCAAAGAACAAATCACATCTTGAGATGGTTCCACACTTTGTTCAACCATTCTCTTCTGACGTAACCATTCATTCTTCACCTTTTCTAATAGTACGATTAATTTATCATCATACTCTTTGCGCAATTTACCCTTTTTTTGAAAGAACATTTTTGTTTCTCCTCTTATACTTCTCTACGACCTTCTAACGCTTTCGACAGTGTCACTTCATCTGCATATTCTAAATCTCCACCCACTGGCAGACCATGTGCAATACGAGTTACTTTAATACCTGTCGGCTTTAAGAGGCGGGATATATACATCGCTGTAGCTTCCCCTTCAATATTAGGGTTTGTTGCCAATATTACTTCTTGTACCGTTTCATCGTGCAGTCGCTTTAAAAGTTGCGGGATATTAATGTCTTCTGGTCCAATTCCCTCCATTGGAGAAATCGCACCACGTAACACATGATATACACCTTGATACTCTTTCATCTTTTCCATTGCGATTACATCTTTCGGTTCCTGCACAACACAAACAACCGATTGATCTCGATGTGAATCGTTACAAATATAACAAGGGTCGCGGTCAGTAATATGTCCGCATACAGAACAATACGCTAAATCTCGCTTCGCATTCACAAGCGCTTTTGCAAAACCTAACACATCATCTTCTTTCATATCTAATACGAAAAATGCCAAGCGAACCGCTGTTTTCGGTCCGATCCCTGGCAACTTCATAAAACTATCAATTAGTTTTGATATCGGTTCTGGATAATGCATATATCAATATCCTCCTAGAACATTCCACCCGGTAAGTTTAAGCCTTTTGTAAATTTACCCATTGTAGAATTTGAAAGTTCATCAGCTTTTTTAAGTGCATCATTTGTTGCAGCTAACACTAAGTCTTGTAACATTTCGATATCTTCTGGATCTACAACTTCTTCTTTAACTTTCACTTCAAGAATTTGCTTATGACCATTTGCAATAACTGTGATCATACCGCCACCAGCTGTACCTTCAACTGTTTTTTCGCCAAGTTCTTCTTGCGCTTTCGCCATATCTTTTTGCATTTTTTGCATTTGTTTCATCATGTTATTCATATTTCCCATTCCGCCACGCATCATAATTAATTCCTCCTAATTATTATTACTCTTTTATTTCAATAAGTTCTTGCCCTACTAATTTTACCGCCTCTTCTATAAGAGGGTCTTCTTTTTTCTCTGGGCTTTCTTCAGCATTTCCACCTTCACGCTGTAAAAAATCTTCACGGATTTTACCCCATTCACTTTTTGGAATGGCAATCATATTTAATCTTTTACTTAGCAATTCAAATAAAGCTTGTTCCACTGTATCCATAGCTTCTCGGTTTTCGCTTGCCATTTTACAGTGAATCTCATATTGAAACGCTAACACGTAAGTATCATCCGAAGCCGCTACCGGTTCGCTATTTTCTAATAAAACAGCAAACGCTACTTTGTTGTATGCTTTGAGTCTTCCTAACAACTCACCCCACACAGCTTTTAATTGTTCTAAATCCTGACGTTTCGCTTGCTTTAACACTTCATTTACACGTCCGACAGGAATCTTCATACTACCTGTACGCACTGGCTTTGGTGTTGCACGTGTCTCTCTGACTTCCTGCTGCACACCAGCCGGCACACCATTCTTTTTGACTTCTTCTAACTCTTTCTCCAATTGCTGCATCCTGTTCATAATTGCTTGTAAACGATCTGCCCCGTTCGCTTGCATCATAAACTGTTGACACAGTTGTACCATAACAACTTCTAAGAAAATTCGCGGATGATTTGTCCACTTCATTTCCTGTTGTCCCTTACTAAGAGTATGAATGATTTCATAGATTACTTCCGGTTGCATTTCTTCACTTAGCATCCGGAATTGCTCATCTACCATTACTCGTTCCAACATATGTTCCAGTTGTGGTGAAGTTTGATATAAAAGCATGTCACGATAATAGTAAATGAAATCCTCCATAAAACGAACTGGATCTTTCCCTTTACCCATCATCTCATCTATGATACGTAATGCTCTTGATACATCATTTTCACGTATACATTCTACTAAGTTACCTAAGTATTGCTGGGAAACAGAACCTGTCACAGCTAATACATCTTCTGTCGTAACTGTCTCATCACTATAAGATATTGCCTGATCAATAAGACTAAGCGCATCACGCATACCACCCTCAGCAGCACGTGCAACAATTTGTAACGCCTCATCTTCTACTTGCGTACCTTCATTCGTCACAACCGTCGATAATCTCTCAACAATATCATTTACTGATATCTTTCGAAATTCAAAACGTTGGCAACGTGAAATAATTGTAGGCGGAATCTTATGCGGTTCTGTTGTCGCCAAAATAAAGATGACATGTCCTGGCGGCTCTTCTAACGTTTTTAAAAGCGCATTGAAGGCACCCATAGAAAGCATGTGAACTTCATCAATAATGTATACTTTATATTCTACAGCACTTGGAGCATATTTTACTTTATCTCTAATATCTCGAATTTCATCTACACCGTTATTTGAAGCCGCATCAATTTCTAATACATCTGAAATGGATCCTTGTGTAATCCCCAAACAAGAAGGACATTCATTACAAGGTTCAGCTACCGGAGCATGTTCACAGTTGATTGCTTTTGCAAACACCTTTGCAATTGTCGTTTTTCCTGTTCCCCTCGGCCCAGAAAATAAATAAGCATGTGAAACTTTCTCTTGAAGAAGGGCATTTTGCAACGTTTTTGTCACGTGCTTTTGACCAACTACATCTTCAAATTTTTGCGGTCTCCATGTTCGGTATAACGCTTGGTATGACACGAAAATACGGCCTCCCTCAAAGGTTATTATCTCATTTATTATAACCCATTCTGTTTATAGATTCCAAAAGTTATTTTCTATACAAAAAACCCACCTTAATATTAAGGTGAGTTTTGTATACATATATAACTGCCGTGCACCTTCTGTCGATTACGTACCATAAGCGTTACTCAAGCAGTTAGCTCGGTTCAGGCACTCCTGCGGCACACGAGAAGACCCGCTTATTGCTGCTTCCTTCCGGACCTGACAAGGTTCACGGGGTCCCGTTGCGCAGGACCCAAACGTCAACACCACTTACTTAAGGCAGACCTTACAGCAACATAACCTCGAGAAGGGATTCGGCCTCGCTAGAGCGGATTGCGAGTATAGGGCACCGCTACCTCCCCGCTTAGCACGGCAAAGTTAAAACCAATATTCGGTTGCCTTCATTAAAGGCATTATCAGTATAACTTGTTTTTTTATAAAATGCAAATACGTTAATTCTCTTTGCTTTTCTCTAATTTCTTGCTCGCTTTTCTTTTTTTTCGAAGCTCTCTAAAAAAGTTTGTTAACAACGTACCGCATTCTTCTTCTAACACACCAGCCACTACTTCACACTGATGATTAAAGCGTTCATCCGTTAAAAGATTCATCAAAGTCCCTGCACATCCACCTTTCGGATCACTTGCACCATATACAACTCGCTTCACTCGCGATAAAACAATTCCACCCGCACACATCGGACAAGGCTCTAATGTTACATATAATGTCGCATCTTCTAAACGCCATGTCCCTAATTTTTTGCACGCCTCATCAATAGCTAGTAACTCAGCGTGCGCTATTGATCTTTGCTCGGTTTCCCTTAAATTATGAGCAACACTAATTACTTCACCATCTAACACTATAACTGCACCAATCGGTACTTCTTGTATTGCCTCTGCCTTTTTAGCTTCTTCTATTGCTAACTGCATAAAATAAATATCTTGATCGTGTTCCATACCATAGTCCTTTCATTACAAATAACGTACACTAATTTCCATTTACTACACATGGGATAACTTTTACAAATTCAATCCACCCTAATAAAAAAGAGAGGGGATTACATATGAAGAATACTGCCTTACTCATTATCGATATGATTAATGACTTTCAATTTTCACACGGGCCCACCCTAGCCAAAAAATGCGAAATTATAACAAACCCTATTCTACAATTAAAGAAAACAATGAAATCCCTTGGTTATCCCATAATTTATGTTAATGACCATTATCAACTTTGGAGATCTGATATTGACCAACTAATTACTCATTGTACAAATGAGTATAGCGAAAATATCATTCGTAAGATTGCCCCAAATTCCGATGATTACATTTTTATTAAACCACATTACTCCGCTTTTTATGAAACACCTTTAAATTCTTTATTAGGCTATTTAAAAATAGAAAATCTAATATTAACAGGAGTCGCTGGGAATATATGTATCCTCTTTACAGCTAACGATGCTCATATGAGAAATTATACACTGTATGTACCACAGGACTGTATTGCCTCTAATCATGATCAGGATAACTTACATGCTTTAAAAATAATGGAAGCCACATTAAAAGCAAATATAGTGCCGTCATCTCAAATAAAAATTCATTAATACATATATCTATTTTCTAACTTTTTATATCAAATTAACCCGCTCGCTTCCCTCTTGTGCTACAATAATTCTGTTTTGTGTTTTTAGTAGCCACGGTAAATCACTGATTGAAAGGAGGAAACAGCGTGACCGGAGTACCATTTATCACGGTTGAAGGACCAATTGGTGTTGGAAAAACTTCACTTGCGAAGGAAATTTCAACTCACATGCAACTCCACTTACTGAAAGAGATTGTTGATGAAAACCCTTTTTTAGGAAAGTTCTATGAAGACATCGACGAATGGAGTTTTCAAACAGAGATGTTCTTTCTTTGTAATAGATACAAACAATTAGAAGATATTAACATAAAGTATTTGAATCAAAGGAAGCCAGTAGTAGCAGATTATCATATATTTAAAAATCTAATTTTCGCATCCCGTACATTAAAAGATTCTCAATACGATAAGTACATGCAAATCTATCGTATCCTTACACAAGATATGCCTGTACCAAACGTAATCGTTTATTTAACGGCTAGCTTGGAAACATTACAAGCACGAATTGCAAAGCGCGGAAGAGAATTCGAAAAAAATATGGATCCAAATTACTTACTACAGCTCACAAAAGATTATGAAACTGCAATGGATACGTTTAAAAAGGATCATCCAGAAATCCCAGTATTGAAATTTAACGGAGATGATATGGATTTTGTAAAAAATCCTGATGATTTAAATGTCATCCTATCTGCCCTTCAAAATACTCTCTTAAAGGAGTCGAAATAATAATGAATTTAAGGCAAAAATATGATATACCAAATGACGCAGTAATCACGATTGCTGGAACAGTAGGTGTCGGTAAATCAACTATGACAACTGCATTAGCTAACGCTTTAGGCTATCGCACATCATTTGAAAAGGTAGACTCTAACCCCTACTTGGACAAGTTCTATGCTGATTTCACACGCTGGAGCTTTCACTTGCAAGTGTACTTTTTAGCAGAACGATTTAAAGAACAAAAAAGAATTTTTGAATACGGTGGCGGTTTTGTTCAAGATCGCTCTATCTATGAAGACACTGGCATTTTTGCAAAGATGCATCATGAAAAAGGTACAATGACGGAAACTGATTATGAAACATACAAAGGTCTATTTGATGCTATGGTCATGACTCCTTACTTCCCTCATCCTGATTTATTAATTTACTTAGAAGGTTCTTTCGATGATATCGTTGATCGTATCCAAGAACGCGGACGTCCGATGGAACAGCAAACACCAATTGAGTATTGGAAAGAGATGCATGGCCGTTACGAAAACTGGATTAATAATTTTAATGCATGCCCTGTTTTACGATTAAACATTAATGAATACGATATTTTAAAAGATGGCGATTCAATTGAACCAATCATTAAAAAAATTGGCCATTTTTTAAAACAAACACGTAAACTTGTAAAATAAAAAACCCGTGCATATGCACGGGTTTTTCTATTAAATTACTTCTTTTTTGTCGGAGCAATAATTTCACTCTCAGGTTTTCCAGCATTAATACGCTGGCGAACAGTACTTGTACTAATATCGTATGTTTCAGCAATCTCTTTAACGGTCATTTCTTTCCCGTTAATCACTGCTGTTAATACTTTACCTGTACGTTTTGGAGCTGCTTCTTTCTTTACAGCCGCTTTTTCAACTTTTTTTGGCGCCTCTACTTTTGTCGCAGTTTGCTTTACATCACAAGTGCAACCACAAAGTTTACGGAATGTATCATCGCTAATAATACGTGAAACATTTGCACCACTGTTTAAAATTCTATTGTTCTTACAGACAGGACATTGTACATAATATAAAGTTTTTCCATCTAAAGGAAACGTTTGTATAATAAGATCCATGTTGACTCCTTTCATATCTATGAAGATAATCATCGGAATATGAGTGTGTAATAAGGAGGAAATCTCCTTACACCATACTTTATGATTGGTTTTAAAATAAAAACTCGTTACGTGTTGGTAACGAGTTCTCCAATCTCCACTTATATGCGCTGTTGTCAATTATATCTGGAGGAGGTAGAGGGATTCGAACCCCCGCGCGACTCTCGCCACCTGTCGGTTTTCAAGACCGATCCCTTCAGCCAGACTTGGGTATACCTCCATATTGACATCAAATATAATATCAAAAGAAAAACAGTTAGTCAACCCTACTAAAATAAATTATGAGGAAAGGAAAATTTTACTTTTCCTCTCCTACATTATAGTACTGACAACGCTCATAATTACCAATCACTCATACCGATGAATGTTTACATTTACTTAATAACTGTTTTTCCTCCCATATAAGGGCGAAGAACTTCTGGAATTATAATTGTACCATCTTCTTGTTGGTAGTTCTCTAAAATAGCTGCAACCGTACGTCCAATTGCAAGACCAGATCCATTTAATGTATGAACATGTTCTGGTTTTCCGTTTGGCTCACGACGGAAACGGATATTTGCACGTCTCGCTTGGAAAGCCTCAAAATTACTACAAGAAGAAATCTCACGATATGTGCCATAGCTTGGAATCCATACTTCGATATCGTATTTCTTCGCTGCTGTAAATCCTAAATCGCCTGTGCACATGCTCATAACGCGATATGGCAACTCTAATAATTGTAACACGCGTTCTGCATCATTTGTTAATTTTTCTAACTCTTCATAAGAATCTTCTGGTTTTACGAATTTTACAAGCTCTACTTTGTTGAACTGATGCTGACGAATTAAGCCACGCGTATCACGTCCAGCTGAACCTGCTTCAGAACGGAAACAAGAGCTAAATGCAGCATATCGTATCGGCAATTGCTCTTTATTTAAGATTTCATCACGGTGCATATTCGTTACAGGTACTTCAGCTGTTGGAATTAAGAAGTAATCTTCACTTTCAATACGGAATGCATCTTCTTCAAATTTCGGAAGTTGTCCCGTTCCTGTCATACTTGCACGGTTTACCATATACGGAGGTAACACTTCTTCGTATCCATGCTCGTCAGTATGAAGATCCAGCATAAAGCTAATTAAAGCACGCTCTAATCTTGCGCCAGCACCTTTATAGAATACGAAGCGGCTTCCCGTTACTTTCCCAGCGCGCTCAAAATCTAAAATTCCTAAATCTGTAGCAAGATCCCAATGTGGTTTTGGTTCATAAGCAAATTCTTTCACTTCTCCCCAAGTACGTGCTACTACATTATCATCTTCTGTTTCACCAACTGGAGCAGATTCATGAGGGATATTTGGAATAGATAACATTAATCTTTCTAAATCTTCTTCAACTGTACGAAGTTCATTATCAAGATCTTTTACTTTTTCTCCAACTTCACGCATTTCTAGAATTAGAGCTTCTGCATCTTTCTTTTCGCGCTTCAATACAGAGATTTGTTGAGATACTTCGTTACGTTTACTTTTTAGTTCCTCTGTTTGAACAAGTAATTCTCTTCTTCTCGTATCCAGCTCTTCAAAGCGACCAAAATCAGTTAAATCTTCGCCTCTATGCTGTAACTTTGCTTTTACTTCTTCAAAATTTGTACGTAAAAATTTAATATCAAGCATTATATACTCCTCCTTTTATTTTATAAAACACAAAAAACTCCCGTCCCTATATAAAGGGACGGGAGTTAACCCGCGTTGCCACCCTAGTTGAAAGCATTGCCGCCTTCCTCTCAAGTAGAAATAACGGCTCTTCACCGGGAATGTTTACTAATCATAAAGATATTCCACATTCCATTCCAGGATGGATTCACAAACTGTTTCTATCGATTTCCACCAACCATCGACTCTCTATAAGAAACGGCATTTGTTACTACTTCCTATCAACACGCTTATTTTATAAAATTGTTACCATCAATTTACTATAATCTTATACAAGTTGCAAGTTACTTATACAACTTTTTTCATTTTCGCTTCTTTTACCATTTCTACAAAGTATGCTGTCACACGATGATCATCCGTTAATTCTGGATGGAATGAAGCAGCTAAAAACTGATTTTGTTTTACTGCTACCATTCGATCATCATGTGTGGAGAGTACTTCAACATCATCAGCTACACGTACAACATATGGAGCACGGATAAATACACCAATAAAGTCTTCTCCTACACCATTAATTGAAAGTGCGGCTTCAAAGCTATCTTTTTGGCGTCCAAACGCATTGCGCTCTACTGTAATATCCATAGCACCAATATGTGCTTCTTCATAGCCAATAAGCGTTTTTGCAAGAAGAATCATACCTGCACATGTACCAAACATTGGTTTACCAGACTTCGCGAATGTACGAAGTGGTTCCATGAAAGCATACTTATCAATAAGACGGCGCATTGTTGTACTTTCACCACCTGGTAAAATAAGACCATCAATCTCTTCAAGTTGCTCGATACGCTTTACAACAACAGCCTCTGCACCACTTGCTTCAACTGATTTCACATGCTCACGAACTGCACCTTGAAGACCTAGTACACCGATTTTCACCATTTTAAAGTTCTCCTTCAATTACCATCCACGCTCTTGCATGCGTTGTTCTGGTAATAACGTTGAAATTTCGATACCTTTCATCGCATTACCTAATCCTTTAGAAAGGCTTGCAATTAGTTCGTAATCTTCATAATGAGTCGTCGCTTCAACGATTGCGCGTGCAAATTTCTCTGGATTCTCTGATTTGAAGATACCAGATCCAACAAATACACCATCCGCACCAAGTTGCATCATTAACGCTGCATCTGCTGGTGTTGCTACACCACCTGCTGCGAAGTTTACAACTGGCAAACGACCAAGGCGTTTAATTTCAAGTAGTACTTCATAAGGAGCACCAGTATTTTTTGCATATGTCATTAACTCATCTTCACGTAGACTTGCAACTTGACGGATTTCTGCATTGACTTGGCGCATATGACGCACTGCCTCTACAATGTTTCCTGTTCCTGGTTCACCTTTTGTACGAAGCATAGATGCACCTTCTGCAATACGACGTGCAGCTTCTCCGATATCACGGCAACCACATACAAATGGAACTGTGTAATCACGTTTATTTAAATGGTATACTTCATCAGCAGGAGTTAATACTTCACTCTCGTCGATATAGTCTACCCCTAATGATTCTAATACACGTGCTTCTACAAGGTGACCGATACGGCATTTTGCCATAACCGGAATTGACACTGCACCCATAACTTCTTCAACGATCGTTGGGTCTGCCATACGAGAAACGCCACCTGCTGCACGAATATCTGCTGGTACACGCTCTAGTGCCATAACGGCAACTGCGCCTGCCTCTTCTGCAATTTTTGCTTGTTCAGCGTTAATTACGTCCATAATAACGCCGCCTTTTTGCATTTCTGCCATTCCACGTTTTACACGTTCTGTCCCTGTTACATTTGTCATGTTACAAAAACCCCCCTAGGTGAATTGCTTTTCCCCGTTAAAGGCGAAAATTAAGAATACTCTTACATTCTACCACTAACTATCCGATGCTTGTCTACTACTTTTTCATAAAGTCGGTATGAAAAATAGGAATAAGAAAAAGCCCCTACAATGAGGAGCTTTTAAAACCAACCTTTTACTGTATCAACAGCACTATTCCATATACCACTAAAGAAAGAGCCAATTCCACGCATAGAACGAGTAAACCAATTCGCTTCTTCTACTGCAGATGTTGTTACAAGATCTATTTGTAATGACTTACCAGATAAAAATCCAGGATCATTCGCATCTTTTGGTGTGATTACCATTTGGCCAAGTGCAGCTCCCTTTTTAATTGGTGCTTCTTGTCCCTTACTTGCTTCTTTTAATTCTGTTTTATAAACATCTTTACTTCCTTTTGGCACTGGAAGTGAAACAGCTTTTTTTGTTTGAACTGCTACATCTTTTTCTTTAGCATTTTCTACTCGTACTGTTTCTTGCCCTTTTACTGAAGAATCTTTTTTATACATTTGCTTCATTTCAAAGTTAGCAAATCCATAATCATATAGCTTCTTTGTTTCATCAAAACGTGCTGTATGAGAACTTGTTTTAATAACTACAGAAATAAAACGCATACCGTTTCTTTCAACCGTACCAGTGAAACAATCCCCTGCTTCTGGAGTCGAGCCTGTTTTCAGGCCATCAACGCCATCATATTCTTTCACTAAGCCCTTTAACATCCAGTTCCAGTTCGACATTGCAAACTTCTCTTTTTCTGGACGGAATTCTTTTTTCGGGATTTTTGCTGTATCTAGCACTTTTGGATAATCTTTAATTAAATGTTGTGCTAAAGTTGCAACATCCTTTGCAGACATTTTATTTTCCTCATCCGCTGTTGTTCCTTCAGGATGCATTCCCTTTAAATCCTTGTTCGTTAAACCTGTAGAATTGACAAATTTATAATTTTTCAACCCTAGTTCTTTTGATTTATCATTCATCATTTTTACGAAGTCTACTTCTTTACCTGCAATTGCTTCTGCTAATGCAATTGTTGCACCATTTGCAGAAAAGATTGCCATTGCCTCGTATAGCTCTTTTACTGTATAAGTGCCACCATTTTCTAATGCAACATTTGATAATGAAGCATCTTGTGAAACTTTATACGCATATTCAGAAACCTTAATTTTTTGATCCCACTTAAGTTTTCCTTTATCCACCGCTTCATGAACTAAATATTCACTCATCATCTTTGTCATACTAGCAATTGATAATAATTCATCTGCATTCTTTTGATATAAAATTTTCCCAGAATTCGCTTCAACTAAAATTGCTGCACCTGCTTCAATGTTTAGAGCAGATCCTGTTTCTGCTGATGCATTGCTATATGGTAACAACATACTACAAGCTAGTGTAAGCATTGTTACTAAAGCAATGAATCTTTTGCAAAACATACCTTTCACTTTTGCTACCCCCAATATCTATGTACTCACATAACCGTTATTCTAACATAATCAAAAAAAAATAGACAGAGATATCAAATCTCTGTCTATTTGTATATAAGACATTATAATGAGTAGTTTGGAGCCTCTTTTGTAATTTGTACGTGATGAGGGTGGCTTTCGCGTAAACCAGCACCTGACATACGAATGAATTGTGCATTCTCACGTAAGAATTCTAAATTCTGCGCTCCGCAATATCCCATACCGGCACGTAATCCACCAACTAATTGATGAACTGTATCTGCTAAAGGCCCTTTATATGGTACTCGACCTTCAATACCTTCTGGAACAAGTTTCTTATTTCCTTCTTGGAAGTAACGATCTTTACTTCCCTTTTCCATCGCTCCGACAGAACCCATACCACGATACACTTTAAATTGACGGCCTTGGTAAATTTCAGTTTCTCCAGGGCTTTCAGCAACACCAGCAAACATACTACCTAGCATAACAACGTGTGCTCCTGCTGCTAAGGCTTTTACCATGTCACCAGAGTACTTAACACCACCATCAGCAATAACTGGGATACCGTGTTTACGAGCTTCTGTTGCACAATCATAAACTGCTGTTAATTGTGGTACACCAACGCCAGCTACAACACGTGTTGTACAGATAGAGCCTGGTCCAATACCAACTTTAACTACATTTGCACCCGCTTCGATTAATGCTTTCGTTGCTTCAGCAGTAGCAACATTTCCAGCGATAATATTTAGTGCTGGATATTTCGCACGAACTTCTTTTACCTTATCAATAACACCTTGAGAATGTCCATGAGCTGTATCAAGTACGATTGCATCTACGCTAGCTTTTACTAATGCGTCGATACGAAGCATCGCATCAGCCGTTACACCAACCGCTGCTCCAACTAATAAGCGTCCTTGCTTATCCTTCGCAGAATTTGGGAATTCAATTACTTTTTCAATATCTTTTATTGTAATAAGCCCTTGTAATACACCGTTGTTATCAACAAGAGGGAGTTTTTCAATTTTATACTTTTGTAGGATCTTTTCAGCTTCTTCCAGCGTAGTACCAACTGGAGCTGTAATTAGCTTTTCTTTTGTCATTACGTCGGAAATTTTGATTGAGTAGTCTTGGATAAAACGCATATCACGGTTTGTAATAATACCAACTAATTTTCGCTCGTCTAAATTATTTACAACCGGTACACCTGAGATACGGTATTTTCCCATAAGATGCTCTGCATCATATACTTGATGTTCTGGAGTTAAAAAGAAAGGATCTGAAATAACGCCACTTTCAGAACGTTTTACTTTATCAACTTGCTCCGCTTGTTGTTCGATAGACATGTTTTTATGAATAATTCCTAAACCGCCTTGACGAGCCATTGCAATAGCCATATCAGCTTCTGTTACTGTATCCATTCCTGCACTAATTAACGGGATATTTAACTGTAAGCTTTCAGATAAAACTGTTTTAACACTTACTTCTCTTGGTAGTACATCTGACTTTGCTGGTACAAGTAATACGTCATCAAAAGTCAAACCTTCTTTAACAAATTTAGATTCCCACATAATTGTTCCCCCCATGATACCAGAAATTATTATTAGTAGCTTATCAATTGGTTAAAATACTGTCAAGGACGTATATATATGTTAGAATTTTTAGACAATAAAAGGAGCGTAATATATGCATCAAACACATTGTACTTGGCAGCAACTAAGTTTCTTCTTTTCATCTCAAAATGTACAACGTTATCTTGCCCGTTGTTATGAAAAATTCTCCATACAAGATGCTGAAAAAAAAAGTTTCGAAAATTGTTATCCCTTTATTTATTACTTAGAACATGGGAAAAACTATTATGAATTATATAAGGTAGCCCCCTTTTCGATTCAGCCAATGTTATTGTTTTATGGAATGAGCCAACTTTTTAAAGCCTGCTTACTAACTATTGATCCGAACTATCCAGAATCCACTACAGTTTTAGCTCATGGTGTTACAACTCGCAAACGAAAAAAACAGGGATATCAATTTTTAGAAGATGAGGTGAAAGTACAAAAAAATGGATTATTTACTCATGTTGCAGAACAGCTGTTTCACATGAAACACTTAGAAGCAGAAAAGTTTAACATGCTGGATTTAATGGGAAATATTCCTGAATTACAAAATTTATTTCGCTACAGTCAAAGGGGGGGCACTTTATATAAAATTGATTCAACAAATACAAATGAACTTTCCTTTTCGGTCAACATACTAGATCGGCTTCATATGACTACAGAGAGATTTTCACGTTACATTGAATCAACTTGTAAGCATTTATCCATACAACATGTCTCCGGGAAAACGAGCGGATCGAATTTGCTTTTTACAGCCCCTATCCAGTCGTGGAACCCTATATATAGTACGCCTTTATACTACGAATATCTTGCCGATACTTATTACCTACCAATTCCAACTGACCCGAGAAATCCTAAACCCATATTACCTGAACTTCTTGTTCACTATTTATTGCTCTACAATTTAAGTATGATTTCTAGATACGAAACAGATTGGTGGTATGATTTACTTGGGAGCTACGGCTCTGAAGATTATCCATTTATTTATCAATTTCTTACTATTTCTGCTCAAAAAATCCCTTACTATATTTCGTCTTTTTTACTAACAGAACCGAACCTATTTCATGGGAAATAAAAAAAAACACAAGTCAAAAGACTTGTGTTTTTAGTTGCTTGGCGACGTCCTACTCTCACAGGGACAAGGTCCCAACTACCATCGGCGCTAGAGAGCTT
>NZ_VLTE01000091.1:0-13109 GCF_007558965.1 Bacillus sp. HY001
GTGTAAGTTAATACATCACCAACTTCCGCAAACGTTTTATCTACAGATTTATTAGCATGGAGATTTGCTAGTCTAATTGTTGATGTAACAGAATTAGAATTTGCTGTTTTTGAAGTCGGTGGCAAACTTGGATTTACAGTATATAGATAAGAAGCGAAGGCGTTATTAATGATAGGATTTTGGGTCGTAATATTGATGACTGTTACTTGAAAGGATAAGGTGAAAGTAGCTCCTCCTGGTATTGTACCAATAGGTACGAAAACGAGTGAATCTACATTTTGTAAAACACCGTTGAGTGTTACCGAACCTGGTGTTAATATCGTTCCATTTGGAAGTGAATCTGTTAGCTGTACGTTAGTTGCAGCTGTATTTCCACTGTTTGTAATAAGGATTGTATAACTTATCGTTTCGCCAATTGTGGCAAATTGTTTGTTAGTTGATTTTGTTAATGTTACATTCGCATTATTAATTTGAGTGGAAACGAGATTAGAAGAAATGTTTTTTGTAACTGGTGATTGGCTAGGGTTGACGGTATATTGATAAGAAGCGCTTGATCCATTAAATACGACGTTTGACGCGGGTATTGTATTTACTACTACTTGAAATGAAACATTTTTTGTTGTACCAGTTGGGATGGATCCAATGTTCACACCGTTAGCGGGATTTGCGCCCACTTGTGTCGTGCCATCAATTGTTACACTGTTTACAACAAAAGTTGTTCCAGTAGGAATGACATCTGTAAAAATAACATTGTTTGCATTCGTATTACCTGTACCTGTAAAGGAAACGGTGTACGTTAGTATATCACCAATATCTGCAAAATTTTTATCTACTGCTTTCGTCATTGTTACAGTAGCATTATTCACTTGAGTGGAGACAATATTCGTCGTATCAGTCCCGCTTACTGCCGGTTGATTTGGCACAGGAATGTATTGATAAGTTGTTGTACCACTATTTAATATGGGATTTGTTTGCGGGATAGAAGGAACGAATACTTGAAATGAAACCGTAGTCGTAGAATTAGCAGCAATAGATCCAATTGATATACCAGTAGCGGGATTTGCGCCAGCTTGGGTAACTCCGTTCACAGTTACGCTCCCTGGAATGAAAGTAGTCCCGCTAGGAATCGGGTCCGTATATATAACATTTGTTGCAGCGATATTTCCTATATTAGCTAAGGCAATACTGTAAGTTAGCGTTTCACCAATATCGGTAAAAAGTTTATTAACTGATTTTGTGCCATTAATATCTGCGAGGTTAACTTGTGTTCCAGCAGAGTTGCTTGTTGCAAGACCGTTAAAGGTCGTTCCACCGGCGATTGGTGTATATTGAAATGTAATATTAGCAGTGTTAGAAATCGGATTTGGATTTGGCAGAGAAACGACAGTCGCTTGGAAAGTTACTGTACGAGAAGCACCATTATTGATTGTTCCAAGAGATATACCAGCGGCAGGATTTGCATTTGTTTGTGGTATGTTATCTACCATTACAGTGCCAGGTATAAAGGAAGTCCCATTAGGGAGAATGTCTGTCAAAATAACGTTATTGGCGGGAAGAAGTCCGGTATTAGGGATAGTAACTGTATAAGTGAGAATGTCTCCAATTGTAGCTACACTTTTATTCACGCTTTTCGTTGCTTGTATATTAGGTGAGTTTATATTAATTTGTAAACCGACTGTATTTAACATGTATGCATCTCCGTTAGTTGTTAAACGGATTGCGGCAGATACTTGAGAATTTGTTAAATAGGGAGAAATATCAATGGAAGTAATGTCCCAGCCTTGTCTTCCTGCAGAGATGTTTGTACCTGAAGAAGCACTTTGATTTCGCGTTCCAAATGTCCCTGTTGTATCTAAGTTTCCTGCAGCATTATTAATTTGGGAACCGAAGAAATTATTTATGGCATTATTTGGTCCGGATAAAGCGTTTAATGAACTGAAATTTGGTCCGAATAGAGCCTGATCCCCAATTAAATCAGCATCCCCTTCGGTAGAACTCAAAAATAATCGTCCGCTTACAGGTCCTCCGGAAGGTGTTAAAAATCCTGAAACAGCTACATCTGCACTACCGGTATCAGCAGAAACACGGTTACCCGCTACATAAATGGTTAAGTTTCTTGCTGGCAATGTCCCATTTTGATAAGCGACAATGAGCGTCCATCCAGAAGAATTGATAGCCCCATTAGAAGCATCTAAAGGATCAACAAGTCCAGGGACAGAGCCAGTTGTATAAGAGCCAGATCCAGCAGCTTGAACGAGAGATGTTACATCTGCAGAACGTGTATAGAATCCAAATGTGACAGATCCAGAAACGAAAGTTTGATTTGAAGCTGTAACAGCCGAAGGGGTAATTGGGTATGTTGAAACAGGTGTAGTAAAAGAAACAGGGTTTCCTAAAACACTCGTAATGTTTTGATCACGAGATAAATAGTTTCCACCCCAAACGAGTTCTGCGTAAAGAATCGTACTACCAGCAGGGATATTTAATACAGCGGTAGAACTATTTTGTGTATAGTTTAACGTTGTACCAGCAGGAAAAGTAGGTACTTGTAAAGCGGTATTCGTAGTTACGAATGCACCAATTGCCCCGATTGTACCAGCACGGTTTTGGTTACTAATTTTACTTAAACCTAGTGTGTTCCCTGTAATCGCAAGTGCCCCGTTAGTAGTGGTAGAAAATCGATTCGTAATGGGCATTTTTTCACCTCATTTGCATATAGTTTTGGTCAAAATACGATATGCATATAAACAATCAAAAGGAACATGTATAATTGAACTATAAATTCCTTCCTTAATCATTGGAAGGAATTTAATAGTAACAAGGGCTATTTTTAAATCAGTTAATATTAACATTAAAGGAAACTCCAGGGACACAAACATTGATTTATAAAACTGCATTTGTTCCTCTATTTTGTTTATTTTGACTTTTGGATAGCACCACATGCCCATCAACTTAAGAATTTAGAATTACCCCAAAATGAAAAAAATAAGCTTTTTGTTACTTAATAACGGTGTGTCTGTAGCCCTAAAAGGGGCATTTAATTATTAGAATATAATTATTACATTATCGCATACAGTAAAACATATATTTAATAATAGGAAACAGGATTAATACCTTAGCTAAATTTAAATGATTCGTACTATATCTATCAAGAAAAACCTATTCAAGATTAATTAAAATTCAATTATCTGAGCTTTTTTCAAATCAGCAAACCATTCACCTATTATATCGTTATGATGCTTAATAATTTGGGATGCCGATAATAATGTAGTGTCATATGTACTATGCCCATCTTCAACAAGAGTAACATCATACCCTAAGCTATATGCACGTCGACACGTCGCATCTATACATATTTCAGACTGAACGCCTGTAATCACAATGTGTTCGATGTCCCTTTTATTCAATTCTTGTTGAAGACTTGTTTCATGAAATGAATCAGGGTGGTTTTTTTCAAGAACGATATCTTCAGATAGTGGAGCTACAGATTCATGAATTGCCCATTCCGGATTTCCATGCTCTAATAAAGATCCTGTTTTCCCATTAAACTTCATGTAAAAAATAGGCGCTTGGACAGTACGAGCTTTATGGATTAACAATTGAATGTTTTTTAATAATTCAATTCCTTTATATAGCATTCTTTCTTCTTTAAATGAACCCACTTGTACATCTATAATAAGCAATGCTGCATAGCCTTTTATCATAAACGACCACCTCACATTTTGATTAAAATCATACAAGTAAAATATGTATAAAATAAGTATCCATTTTTAAAGTATCCAAAATGGATAGAGAATATAAATATGTGGAATCATGAATTTTTTTATCTTCAAGCTAGAAATGAATACATTAATAAAGTTTGTATTGCTTAATGTAGCCTAGAGGTGTTTGAATGTAGTGAATTTCGCACGTACAGTGTTAAGTGGCGCAAAAGATGGAGATAACTTCAAAGTCTTACCTATCGCAACGATGGGGATGAAGAATGACCATAAATAGAACCTGTTGTTTATAACAGGTTCTAATCAGAGTTATAGGCTCAATTACAGGAACTACAGATCTACTGGGGGGTAGTGTAATTCCTGATTAAAATTAAGATATGTTAAAAAATTTTAAATATGATTAATCAAATGATAACTAAACAAAATCGTTATTTTAAAGTGACTCAAAAAAGAGCACAGATATAAATGTGCTCTTAGAGAGGTAGGTTAAGTATCCTATTGGCCATTGTTCAAAGTTAATATATGTACGTTTAACTAAAAAGTGAAAAATAAAAACAGGATAGTTAGAAAAAAGCTAACTGTTTCATTGCAACTTGTAAAAAAGAATGTGGGAGGTTCAAAAAAGAAACTATATATAATTATACAAGTAAAACAGAATTGTACAGCATGAAAAGGAGCACTACATAAGTGAGTGCTCATCGATAAGGAGGTAACTTTTTTAGCTAAACACCCTTCTTAAAGAATATGCTGGAAAAGTGGGAAATAAAACTAAAATATAGTAACTAATGATGTTATGAATAACAATTTATAGGGAGAGGTTTAATGTTGTTATTATTTAAATAATAAAGCAGCTAGCTCAATGAACTAACTGCTTTATTGTCCAACAATAACGATACCCACAATACGTTGTAACTTAAAGTTACAACTATAGTATAAACGGAATTAAAAATATTATGTAAAATTAAAAGTGAGCTAAATAAGGAAACTAAAAAGAGCACTAGGTACAAGTGCTCTTTAAAAGAAGACCCTATGAGTTAATAGCTACATATCCGTAATATATGATGACAAACAAGTTAATATAAAAGAGCATTCAGCAGAAAACTAACTGCTCATTCCTAGAAGAAAAGGAAAAACAAAATTAAAGAAGTCACTGTGAATTCAAGCTGCATCAGCCCATCTATAGCATTGGACATAATGAATAGAAACAATAAGGTCATTAAAACTCACTTATAAAAACGTAAAGGAGGCACTGCTTAAATTGTAGTATCTCCTTTTAAAAAAGTTAAGTTCAGCTTTACTTCTGAAATCAAAACAGATAATAAAGTTGTTTATTTCCTTGTGAAACTAAAGCTACCATATAGTTGAATAATATAAATTGTTTTATTCGAATATATAGTTTTAACATTGACTTTCCGTCCTTATCCAATAACGGAGTAAATTCCCCTGCATATCCACTCAACTAAATAAATGATGAATTCCTATTTCTTTATCTACCATTATTACTCGTGAACACATAATTTAGAATTTTATTCGGAAAAACTCAAAAAGGCAGCTAGAAAAAACTAACTGCTCTAGTAAATACTATGAATACAATGTTTATTCGTATTCAAACTTGGATTACCTATATTGTTAACATGCCCTAAAAATTTATTCAATAAAAGAGCAGTTAGCCCAGTCTAACTGCTCGATGCAGAGGTATTGTATGCCGAGTTATTGATTTTATTCAAGGAATAAAGAAATTGTATTTATTTGAAAAATATAGTTGAAGAATTTTATAGAGAAAATGTAGCAAATTCTATATTACAAGAGATACAAGGTGTAGCTCCAATAGAAGACAGAAGTACGAAGACCTAAACAACTTTCTGAACCAAATTTTAGTAAGGCTTCAACTAATTTAACTGCATTTGAAACAAAACTAAATAGTAAAACCTAATTAAATGTGAAATTCAACTAAAATTTAATTCTACATAAGTAACAAAAGATATTCATGAAAATGGATACTTTCTCTTCTAAAAAGTATCTATTTTATGTCCATGTACAAGTGTAGAAAGACATAAAAGTCTAAACTAAAATCTCACAAATAATTGTTGATAAATAGTAATTACCATATAGCAATAGGATTTGTAAATAATAATCAAACCACATACCTAAAATCTCGAAGATTATACTTTAATGAAAAGAATTCGAGGACTTTTTGCAAAGTACGAAAAATTAGAACGTGAACTTAAAGAAGTTAAATATTGCTTGTTGAAAGCAATATTTGTAGCACATAAGATTAATACGTAAAGCAATTATCTTTATATAATCTTGATATGAATTTTACTTTGTCTTTCTATAAATATGATTTTATCTAAATATAAACAAATTACACTCTCCTTATAAAGCATCGAGGAGAGATAATGATGAATCCATTTAGAAAAACAACCCTGTTTGTATTTACACTATCAGTATTAAATACAAACATTGGTATGTCACATGGTGATATTCCTATATTTACTAAAATACAACCTGCAATACCACAAGAGGAGAATGCAAAATCAGAAGTAGAATATATGAGAAATGAATCAGTAGAATCAGAAAAGGTACTTGAAAAAGAAAATAGGCCCATAGAGCAAGAAAAAGTGATAGTAAGGCCATTGGATGTGCCGCTGATTCTACAAAAACCAGAATTGATGAGAGGTTGTGAAGTAACGAGCCTTGCTATGGTGTTGCAATTTTCAGGTGTACAAGTCGATAAGATGGAACTCGCTGCAAAGATAAAGTCTGTACCATTTCAGGGAAAGGGTATAAAGGGGAATATGCACAAAGGGTTTATTGGGGATATAGCTACATTTGATAAACCTGGACTAGGTGTTTATGTAGAGCCGATTTTAGAATTGGCAAAGGAGTATGTTTCAGAAGAGAAAGTGAAGGATCTAAGTCACAAAGAACCTCAGCAAATATATGAGGCGATAGACAGAGGGCAACCTGTATGGGTATTAACAAATGCCCGTTTTAAACGGTTACCTGATGATGAATTTTATACATGGCGTACAGATGCAGGAGAAATGAAAGTGACATATCACCAGCATAGTGTCGTTGTGACCGATTATGATGAACAATATGTATATATTAACGATCCACTAAAGAAGGACAAACACAGAGCAATTGATCGGAATAGTTTTGAACAAGCCTGGATTCAAATGGGAAGACAAGCGATGACAGTTTCAATGTAAAACGAACGTAGATTGGATGAGAATAG
This sequence comes from Bacillus sp. HY001, assembly GCF_007558965.1. Lineage (NCBI taxonomy): Bacteria > Bacillati > Bacillota > Bacilli > Caryophanales > Bacillaceae > Bacillus > Bacillus sp. HY001. The sequence goes on from NZ_VLTE01000091.1 coordinate 6,961, forward strand.
AGATGAAAAAAGTTTTAATAGTTGAAGATGAACAGATTATCCGAGAGACTGTAGCCCATTATTTCTCGCATGATGGATATGAAGTAATTACAGCGGAAGATGGTCAAATTGGGCTAGATTTGTTTGCTGAACAAGAGCATAATATCAGTTTAGTTATTTTGGATATTATGCTCCCATTAATGGATGGATGGTCAGTGTGTAGACGTATTCGAAAGAATTCTAATGTTCCTATTATCCTATTAACGGCACGAAGTGATGAAGATGATACGTTACTTGGATTTGAACTTGGGGCAGACGATTATGTAACAAAACCATTTAAACCGTCTATTTTATTAGCGAGAGCAAAACGTTTGTTCAAAGATACAAATCAACAAGTACAATATCAGGACTGTATTAATTTATGTGGTATTCGCTTAGATAAATCAGCACGTTCTGTTTCAATAGATGGACAAAAAATAGATTTTACACATACAGAATATGAAATTTTACACTCTTTAATGCAACACAAGGAACAAGTACTATCAAGAGAGCAGTTAATCACAAATATTTGGGGATACGATTATGATGGAGATGATAAAACACTAACTGCACATATGCGTAATGTACGATTAAAACTTGGTGAGAAAGCAAAACACATTATTACAGTTGTTCGTACGGGTTATAAATTTGAGGTAGAAAAATGATGAGAAAGAAGATTGTGTTTCAGTTATTTTCTCTTACCTTTTTACTATGTTGCATGATTATCGCAGCTATCTTTTTCGGACAAATGTATGTGATGAAATACTTATATATAGATAAAGAAAAAGAAAATGTTCAGAAGCAATTACAACGGTACTATACATTTTATGAAGCTCATAAACAGGATGAAAATACACTCCAGAGGAAGGAACTCTCGTATGCTAATCAGCAGGGTATTATGATTGCTAGGCTCGATAAAGAAGCCAATATCAAGAAATTACCATCAGGAGATCATTATATAAAAACAGTTGATAAAAATGATTCGAGTCGATCCTCTAAGGTTGTGTTTAATAATTTAATCAATGCAAAGAAAGATATGGATCCTAATTTCAGTATATTAATTACAAGTTTACTCAATAAAACGACTAAACTAGCTATCATGGATACAGTAAGTAAAAGATCGAATAAAGACATAGTGATTCCTACAACATTGAGAATAAAAGGTTATGATGGAAATTTTGTTGCACCTACTTATTATCAGATTGATAAATATATGATGTCTGGTGCTAAAAATGGTATGAAGGTTTTTTCAAAAGAAGAAAGTGAGAAATATTATTTCTTAGAGGGAATTGTAACAGAGATAAATTTCCCAGTTTACTTCAATTCAAAAATGAATAATACATTGTATAGTAATGAGGTGTTTGCAAATCGTATTTTGCAATTTCAATCGGAATGGATCAGCGATAAAGTGAAATTACAAGGAGACGAATGGGTTCAGAATGAAATCAGTATAGATGGAATCAAGTATCTAGAAACGATAAAACCACTCATGCAAAATGGACAAGTAAATGAATTCATTTATACATTGTCTTCGTTACAACCGATTACAAAAGTGACAGATGTAATGAGTGATTATTATATATATTATAGCATTTGTGCTGATTCTATCGCTGGTTGTATGTTTATATTATTCAAGAATTATTACCAAACCATTACTAAAAATTAATGAAGCAACGAAAAAAATAATGCAATTTCAATTTCAAGATAAGCTTTCTATCAAATCAAAAAATGAAATTGGTGAGCTTTCCTCTAATATTAATCAACTCTCAGAAAGAATGGAAGGATATATCAATCAGTTAAAAACAGACTTAGAAAAAGAGAAAAAATTAGAACAGACACGAAAAGATTTCATTGCAGGCGTTTCGCATGAATTAAAAACGCCACTCAGTGTCATGCAAATATCTGCATCTATGCTGCAAGATGGAATCGCGCCTGAAATGAATCAATATTATTGGGAAGCATTAGAAAAAGAAATAGAGAAAATGAATGTGTTAATAGATGAAATGTTGAATTTGGCTAAATATGAATCCGGAACGTACCAAATACAGATGGAGCAGGTTAATATAGGGAATTTAATTCAAAAGGCAGCAAAAGATTTACAAGTTCAAATTAAAGAAAAATCACTACACATCAAATTAAATATAGATAATGTTTGTGTTAAAGGTAAAACACATCTGTTAGAACAGGTCATAACAAACTTGTTTACCAACGCGATTCGCTATACAGATGCGAATCGAACCATTGTGATAGATGTAAACGAGAAACAACATGACGTATATATAGGGTTTGAAAATAAAGGGGCACATATAGCAGAAGAAAACATAGATAAAATATGGGATCAATTCTATAGAGTGGATAAATCAAGAAAAAGAGTATATGGTGGAACGGGTCTTGGACTTTCAATTGTAAAAAATATATTAGATTTACATAATGTAAAGTACGGTGTAACTAATACAAAAGATGGGGTATTGTTCTACTTCCATTTAGAAAAATGGGATACAAAGTAGTAAGATGTAACATTGATATTATAGATTTTACTGTGGTGTTAAAGGCGATTTACATTCATATAAATTATTTTTAAAAAGGTGCGGAGTCAACTGAAATGTACCCTTTAAAATGGACAGTTTAATAAAAAAAAACTGAAAAATCAAGCCCGGAAAAGATGGTTCCGATATTCAATCGGAATCATCTTTTTTAATGTTCACTGATAACGATTATAATTATACCCCTCCATCTATTAATGGTATCTTTAGTAAAGTTGAAGAATATGTAGGCTAAAGCGTCCATAGCGTTGCTTTTTTTGGTTATATAAGGGTAATATCATATAGGAGTAGAGGCCATGCATATTTGCACCAGAACCGGTTAAAATTAAGGTGGTTCAGTTAGAGAAAGGAACTTTATGGTATCATTTTAGCGAGTTTATTTATATTAAACTATATAAATAAGAAGTTGCATAAAGGTAAGTAAATATTATAATTGATTTTGAACCATTTAATCCAACAATAAATGACATAGCGATCAAACTTACTATGGTACTTTTTATACCGTTATTCTTAGCCTTGCTTATCAAAGTCATACTTATGAAATTTATGAGAGAATCGATTGCTGGCAGACTAGCATATCTATCTTGTCTATTTTTTATGTACTATGTATTTAAATTTGTTACAGAGTAGAAAGACATCTTAGGATGTCTTTTCTTTATAAATAACAGTAATGTAGTATTTAAGCCTATACGTTCACACAAGATTACATGTATTTAGTTCTGTATATCAATAAAGTTTTGGAACTTGATTTTCTTATCCAATCAAGTTCCAAAAAACTCTAAACTAAAAACTTATAAAGAATCTTTGATAAATAGCCATTATTATAAATTTTGTAGGTACTTTCATGTCTTAATAACAGGACATGAAAGTCTAAACCTTTTGAACATAGGACAAAAAACTCTTAACTACTTAGCCAGTAATATCTTTAACTTATTTTATTATAATAGATGAAAATAATGATAAAATTATACCTTTTTCCTAATTGCACGTGTGAATATTCTGATACAATAGAATTAAATAAATTTAAAGTTAGGGTGAAACGTAATGTGGGATAGTCATTTCCATGGTACTCCAAGTAAAGTGATAGTTGAAGAGATTTCTTCGGAAAACAATAGTGATAAAACTTTTAAAGTTGGACAAATATATTCACATCCATTATATGTTTATAAGCTAGAAATTTCTAAAATTGAAGCGTATAAAGGTGAAAGTTATAGTTATAGAAATGCTTCTATATTTGTAAAGCCTTGCTTTTTTAATAGGGAAAATGAAATTGTTAAATTAGATGAGTATGAGATGACTACAGAAGAATTGAACGCAGACAAATGGTGGATTGAATCAGAAAAATAGAGGTGAGAATACTATGATTAATTTACTTATAAATACAGGTCTTTCTAAAAAGCTGTTAAGTGAATGGCATCCTATCAAGAATGGTCACTTGAATCCTGAAGATATTACATATGGAAGTTACGAATATATTTGGTGGGAGTGCTCTGAGGGACATGTTTGGGGATCAACTCCTAATGATAGGCTGAAAGTTGAAGATGAGCTTTGTCCAAAGTGTATGAAGAAAAAGCAGCAGCTAGATAAATTAAACAATGTTAATAAAATAGAAGCTAAATCACTTAGATGTATTGATCCAGATTTATCTAAGCAATGGAATTTCAAAAGAAATGCAGATGTAACACCTGATAATGAGATGATTGATGAAGAGAATTGGAATGTTAGATGGTGGATATGTGGTAAGGGTCATGAGTGGAAGGAGTCTGTTAGAAGTAGACTTCATGATAAAACTGTGTGTCCATACTGTTCAAATAAGAAAGTTTGCAAAGACAACTCATTAGCAACAATGTATCCAGAGATAGCAAAGGAGTTTTGTATCTTTGACACATGTTATCGGCAGAAATTCCGAAATCCATATGAGGCAATTTATACTTCAAATGAAGAAGTAATGTGGGTTTGTAAAGAAGGTCATATGTGGAGAGAAAAAATAAATTTAAGAGTGAAAAATGGTAAGGGATGTAGAACTTGTGAAAAGTATCAACAGTCAATTGCTCTTCATAACCCAGAAATAGCAAAAGAATGGCATCCTACAAAGAATAAAGAAGTATATGGTGTAACAACACCAGAGGAGACATCTACCAGATGTAACGAAAGAGCATGGTGGATTTGTGGTAAGTGTGGACATGAATATAAAGCAATGGTCAAAGCTAGACATGAAGGGGCTGCAAAATGTCCGTCATGTTATCCTCCAGAACCAAGGGTAAGAAAAAAGAAAAGAGAAGCTTTATTTCAAACTTATAATAAGATGGAAGATAATAGGGTTATCTTTGAGAAGAATTTAAGAGGAAAATTTAAAGATAGTGAAGGATAGCTTGAAATCTTTTTTCAAATTTGTGCTGGGAAGCTAAAAAACTAAAAAAGTGTCCTTTTTGCTTTTTTAGTTTTTTACATTTTATTTTGTGGAAATGAATTTAAATAAAAGCACCTATAAATCTCTAAGGTGCTTATTTTACTATATCTAGACCTTGCTATTTTGTGTAGCAAGGTCTTTTATTATATGTTCTATTTATAAAGTGAATTTAGTACGATAGAACATTTTCAATACTCCTAGAAATCATAGCAGTGCTTTTTTGTTATAAAGGATAATATTATATAGGAGTAGAAGCCATGCATATGACAAAAAAGAACAATTTCGGTAGGAATCCTGATTGTTCCCTGAAATGCGTCTTATATTTGCAAAAGAACCGGTTAAAATTAAGATTGTTCAGTTGGAGGAAGGAACCTTATGGTATCTTTTTAGCGAGTTTATTTGTATAATTTTATTCTTTAAATAGAACGATAAGAGAAAGGTAAGTGAATATTATAATTAATTTCGAACCATTTAATCCAATAATGAATGACATAGCGATCAAACTTGCTATGGTACTATTTATACCGTTATTCTTAGCATTGCTTGTCAAAGTCATACTTATGAAATTTATGAGAGAATCCGTTGCTGGCAGGCTAGCCTATCTATCTTGTCTATTTTTTATGTACTATGTATTTAAATTTGTTACAGAATAGATAGGCATCTTAGGATGCCTTTTTTATAAATAAAAGTAACGTAGTATTTAAACATATACGTTCACACAAGATCACATGTATTTAGTTCTGTAAATCTATAAAACTTTAGTTTGGATTTTCTTGGCCCAAGCTAGTCCCAAAAATGAGAGTTTAGAGTTTCATGCCTTTGTACAGTACATTAAGATAGGAGGGGAGTTTAACTCACATTTCCTCAACTGTTCGTTAAATTCCGATTTAACGAATAGTTGGTATTGTCTTATTTATATGTTATGATGTTATTGTCATATACTATAATTTGAGGAGAATTGATATGAAAATTCCTTTTATGAAAGAAAAAATAAAAAAAGTAGAAAAAAGGTATTTACAAGCAGAAACATTTGTACAACTATTCTGTGGTTTAATTATTCCTAGAATACGCGACGGAAAAGACATTGAGACAGCTTGGAATGAAATAAAAGATTACTTTGAGGAACCTCGTTTTAAACATGAAAAAGTATGTTTCAGTAAAGGTTTGAAGTATAATTT
>NZ_VLTE01000092.1:0-9997 GCF_007558965.1 Bacillus sp. HY001
GTGTGTAAATACTGTTATTTTCGTATGTAGGTTGAGTGGTGATTGAACGGTTGATTTCATTGCATTAAACCTAATTGTAATCAGTCAATTAATCACCGGTCAATCATATTACTATTTTAGAATGAATGATTAGCGAATGGTTGAGTGATCGAGTGAAGGTGTAAGTTTTGAATAAGAATAAACTGTTTTTTTTATGATTAATATAAAAATAGTTTCATACTACTAATTAAGTAGTATGAAACTATTGAAAGAGATGTTTTGGTCAAGAGGTTTTTGCTTACTAACTACTGGTGGTTCATCAATAGACGTAGTAAAAAAATATATTGAAAATCAAAGTGAAAAGTGAGGTGAAATGATATGACAAAGCATAATAAAGCATATAAATTCCGTTTGTATCCAACAGGAGACCAAGCACATCTTATGCGTAAAACCTTCGGTTGTGTACGTTTCGTGTATAACAGAATGTTAGCCGAACGGAAAGAAGCGTATGAAAAACACAAAGATGATAAGGAACAACTAAAGAAACAAAAGCTTCCCACTCCTGCGAAATACAAAGCAGAATTTGAGTGGTTAAAAGAAGTTGATTCATTAGCACTGGCAAATGCTCAACTAAACTTGCAAACTGCCTATAAGAATTTCTTTCGTGGTCAAAATGACTTCCCAACATTCAAAAGCAAAAAAGACAGAAAGTCTTATACAACGAATGTAGTGAACGGAAATATTATGTTGCTTAACGGTCATATTAAATTGCCAAAACTGAAAATGGTACGTATCAAGCAGCATAGAGAAATACCACAAGACCATGTAATCAAGTCATGTACGATTTCTATGACACCTACTGGTAAATACTATGTGTCTATCTTGACTGAATACGAAAAAGAGATTGTACAAAATGAAGTAGAAACAGTTGTTGGATTAGACTTTGCGATGGATCGATTATACGTTAGTTCTGAGGATGAGAGAGCCAATTATCCTAAGTTCTATCGTGAAATGTTAGACCGATTAGCAAAGGCACAACGAGTATTATCAAGAAGAACAAAAGGTTCTATTCGTTGGAATAAACAACGTATCCGTGTAGCTAAGTTACATGAAAAAGTAGCGAACCAACGTAAGAACTTCCTTCATCATAAGTCTAAAGAGTTAGCTACTCATTTTGATGTTGTAGCTATTGAAGATCTAAATATGAAAGGCATGTCGCAAGCACTTCATTTTGGAAAAAGCGTCGCTGATAATGCTTGGGGTATGTTCACTTCTTTTTTAGCTTATAAACTACACGAACAAGGCAAACAACTTATGAAAATAGACAAATGGTTTCCTTCCACAAAAACATGTAGCAGTTGTGGAAATGTGAAAAACATGTCATTGTCTGAGCGAGTATATTCTTGTATATGTGGTGTAAATCTTGATAGAGATTATAACGCAGCTATCAATATCAAAAATGAAGCAATACGCCTATTAGCGTTGGCATAGATAGCAATAAAATAACCCTTGGAACGAGGGGGTTAGCTCGGTTGTCTTAGGACAAATTCGTTAGCTATCAAAAGTAACGACTAACCGAGAAGCCACCACTTCAAACAGTCCATTAGGACGTTAAGTGGCGGGTAGTTCACAGATTGGAAGAAATAGAATTAGAAAACTCTTTGTATAGCAAAATAAACCTAAGTTCTATGATTATTATAAGTTTAAAACAATAGCTGTGAATGAATCATATTGATAATCAATGAACTAAGCTTTTGAAATGATATTAAGAATAAGCAAAATAAAAAGGCTATCAAATGATAGCCTTTTTATTTTTTTCCAAAAAGCTTAGAGAAAAAGCCGCCTTTTTGTTCAGTATTCTCTTGTCGCTGAGCATTAGCACTTTTTTGTTCTTGAATTAATCGTATAGTACTCATTAACTTTTCGTCACGTTCCTCTAATCGCTTATTGATTCTATCGAAATTATCCTGACTTTGTTTAGCCACCGCAGCGAAGAATTCCATATTTTGTTTTGTTAATTCTTCAGTCACTTTAGCTGTAACTTCCTCAGTAATTTTTTCCGTCAAAGCTTCTATAAAGTCTGGATTGACCTGTTGTGCTTTAACTAGTGATGTTTCTTTTGGTTCACCATCAGCGTCAACATCTTCAGCATAAACATTGCGAATAACCGTCGGATCCATATCTAAAAGCCCAACAATTTCGTGCTTTTTCTTTGACTCAGAATAATAATGTTTAATCTTTTTTACTGTATCAATACTATCCTCATGAACATATTTAAGTTGGCGTTCTTTTTTTATGTTCAAGTACTCATCGAAATCATTCAACCATCTACGAAGAGTACTTTCAGGAATATCAAGCATGGTTGCTACTTCAGATACGCGATAATAACCATCGCTTAACTGTTCATCAATCATTTGCTCACCACCTAACTATATGATGCCTGTCCTATAATACATTATATAAAAATTCTATAGAAACTAAAAGAACCCCTTTGTAGATTACATAAAATATCATGGACTTTTATACCTGATCACTCAATCATTCACTGCTCATTTATTTAGCTGCATACCAATAATACCTATGTTATCGAGCGGTGATTAGTCGGGTGAGCGTGATTAACACTTGATTATGTACAAAATCACCTTAAAATTCTGTGAACTGAACTAAAAATTTTACATGGATTTTCACTTATTAAAATGCATCTTTTATAATCATTACGTATTCATTACAGTGTTTATTACCGTAATAAATGCGTAACAATTAAAATATTAATTACGGTAATTATTACGGAAGTATTTAAAGTATTGATTTAATAAGATTCTTGATTATCATCCGTAGATGTATTATAGTTAGTACATACAATACTTCGGAAATATATACCGAAGTATTTACGGCTTTTATAACGGTATTAAATTCCGTATAATTATCTTGTCTTTTTGTACCTATAGATAAAATTTATTATTTATTAAAGGTGGTGTGAAATTATTGTCTAATATATCAATGAGTAGTAGTGAAATTATTGATGTGCTTTGTGAGAATTTAAATGATGGGATTTGGGCTTTACGTGTGCTATACGCCGAGGGCGCAATGAACAAAGAAAAGTTATGGGATTATATCAACCAATATCATAAAGACTATCAAATTGAGAATGAAAAAGATTATGAGGGTAAAAAAATACTTCCATCGCGATATGCTTTAGATATTATGACTGCAAGACTTGAAGGAGCAGGGTTAATATCTTTCAAAGCAATAGGACGTGTTCGAATTTATGACGTAACAGATCTAGGAAATGTTTTAATTAAGGAACTGGAAAAACGAGTTGAGAAAAACAACTAAAATATATATTTGAGGAGGATATACATATGGCAGGCAATTTTTCAGAAATCGAAAGCCAAGGAAATATTAGTTTGAAATTTGGATTCTTAGGACTAGGTATGGGTGGATGTGCAATCGCAGCAGAGTGCGCAAATAAAGAAACACAAATTAAAAATAACAAATACCCATATCGTGCGATTCTTGTTAATACAAATAGTCAAGATTTTAATAAAATTGAGATTAAAAACACAGGGAACGTCCGTAAAATACAGTTAGAAGGATATGAACAAGGTGCAGCTCGTAATCCACAGGTTGGAGAGGAAGCATTTGTAAAGCATGAAACAAAGATTTTCGAAGCGGTAAAACAGGAATTTGAAGATCGTGATTTTATTTGGATTACGTGTGGTCTAGGTGGAGGAACAGGAACTGGTGCTCTATTAAAGGCTATTGAAATGCTCTATGAACATGATTACAATTTTGGATTGTTACTGACTTTACCACGTGATGCTGAGGCTTTAAAAGTATTAGAAAACGCAACTTCACGCATTCGTAGTATTGCTATGAACCAAGAAGCTTTTGGCTCAATTGTATTAATAGATAACGCTAAACTATATAGAAAATTTGAAGAGGAAAATCCAAGTGCTTTAGCAAACGAATATACTAGCTATAGTAACAAATATATTGCTGATGCATTACATGAGATTAACCTAGTTACTTCATCATTTACACCGTTTTCAGATACACATTTTGATGCGAGTGAATTTGCTCAAGTAATTAATACACCAGGCGTTTTATCATTAGCAAAATTAGAACTAAAATCAAATCAATTAGACACTGAAAACCCGCTAGGTTACTTGACTCAATTAGGTAACGCACTAGAAAAAGGCGTTTTATACGATACAGAAAGAGAAGAGCTAGAAAGTGCTAAAAAAAGCGCGCTATCTATCGTTACATCACCGCTGCGAGCAGGGCGATTATACAACTTCTCATTCCTTAATCAAATGGAAAACTTCTTAAAAGAAAGAACTCCATATGTAGATGAACGTCCTATAGCTCCATACGTTAATAAACATACAACAAAAAAAGAAGAGGATATAGTAAAATTCTATTCAGTTGTTGCAGGACTTCCATTACCAAAACGTGTTAGTGATATTATTGATGAGATTACGAGAATTAAAGAAGAACGTGAGCAAGCTAATTCAAAGAAATCCAATGCTGTTTTAAATAAACTTTTTGCATTTGATGATTCAGTACAAGAAGAAAAACCTAAAAAGAAAAAATTAAATTTTGGTGCTGAACCTGAAGTAGAAGTTGCTGACGATTCACAACCAGCAAAGAAGAAATTATCATTCTAAACAATAGACCGACAAATATAATTTTGTCGGTCTTTTTCTATTTCAATAGCAAAAAGAAACTACAATGCACAAGTGATTAATCTATTATATTTTCTGTATGTGTAACATGTCTTTATATAATGTAATTGTTTAAATAAATTGTTAGGCCGTCCTAACGATTTTATTCCAATACTTGAACCTTTAAAAAATTGTTCGGTTAAAACATGTCTTCCGTCCGAACAATTTTAAAAGAACTGAAAGACTATATAAATCAATGTTTCTAGCTAATTTTTAGGAAGAGAAGTAATCCAAACTTCAGCGTACAAGTTTTAGTATCTAGATTAAAGCAAATTCAGCTTAAACTTTTAATAATTTACAACTAAATTTTGCTGTAATAAGATATATAGAAATGGTTGTTATTTATTGAAAATACATTCGAGTTATGGAGTTGCATATAATGAAAAGTAAAACGTATAAATATACAAGCAAAGGTACACAGAAATCTTTTCGTTTAAAAGAGGCCGATATATTTGTATTTACATTTTTATATTACAAAAGGTATCTTACTACACGACAAATTACTCAGCTTTATAGTGCATTTGAGGGTAGAGATTTTTCTGAGGATAGTGTGTTTACGAAACTTAATCGTTTTTCAAAATACGGTGCTATCCTGACTAAAAAAATTGATAAAAGAGATGATAGTATAACCAGACGTGCGACATTCTCCTTAAAAGATAGAATGGTTGATTACCTTCAAGAATTAGGAAGGATTCCTGCAGGATCTTCAAAACGTAGATATTCTTCTTCAATCTCACTACATACACTCTGCTCAAGAGAAATATTAGTACGCACACTTTTGGAAGTGTCGAAAAAGACCAATACGAATAAATTATTATGCGAGTTAGATATTCGCTCATATCATCAAAAACAAAAGAAAACAGAAATTGAAGATGCAGGGTTACTTCTAATTCCTGATGAACACATTTCATATAAAGACAAAAATATTTACATTGAAATGGATATGTGCAAAGAAACCAATGCTACCTTAGTTGAAAAGGTGGGGAAGTATATTGAATATGCACAAAAAAACACTAAAAATATAACTGTTGTTTTTGTTATGTATGACAAGTCGATGTTCCTTGCAGAAGATGCAGAACCTCCATACGTACGTATGAAGAATCTCTTATTTTCTATGCGAGAATATCATGAACATTTAATGAATCTACCAAACCTAAATATGCACATCTGCTCTTTGAAAGAAGCTGGAGATGTTATTTCAGATATTCTTCTAGGAATAGATGATAATCAAAACTTTGAACAAGATATTCTCTTACCTTTATCTAAACGTACAGTAGGAGATGCTGATTGGCGCTATGCATTTGTTGAAACAGTTCAAACATTTAAAGAGAAAATAGATGGTGGTCTTAGACGAACGTATAAGAGAGATAAAGATGTAATGCAAGATTTCTTCTTTATTTTTGGGAATGAAAATGATTACCGAATGATTGCTAGATTAGACGATGTTGTGTTTTCAAGAAGAGAAGGTGATGAAGGGGTGCCGCTTGTTGTGATTTATCCAAAGCGCAAAAAGGCTAGAGATATACTTTTAATGGACACGTATGACAACGTATTACTGCTATCCCTCCAAAATGAAGGTGTTACTATCGATGCGGATGAACAGATCATGGCACGTACTGCAAATAACATACATCCGAAAAGACGCAAGCTTGTTGAATTATATTAATCGTTAATTTTTTATATACTTTTATACAATTTTATTGATTTTTATTATTTAAGGTGATAGAATTACGTTTGAACTAAACACAAAAAACTACAATCAAATCAGAACATATGAAATTAAGGCAAGCGACACACGCTGTTTTTACAGTGGGTGTCGCTTGCCTTTTTTTATATGGAGAAAGGTGGAAAATCAAAATGGATTTACAATATGCAACTACTACTACTGGGGGAGTGCTCTCTGCTAGAGAAGCATTTAAAAACCCGGAACTAGTCCTTAATCATATTACAGAAGAGGGGGCAACGTTTAGTGTTTCTCTACAAGATATCCAAATTCCAGGGAAACCAAATTTCTATTGGTACGATGTCATAATTGAAACGGCAACGGATAAAAAGATTGAGGTAAATATCGCGGTACTTTCTCAAGAAGAATACAATCAACTCTGTGAAAGAGAGAGTATTGATTTATATTTAAAACAAACTGAAGATGCAGCAAAATTCTTTCTCGAAAAATCAAAGGAACTATTCCAACCAGAATTCAATAATCGATTCCAGTTTAAACATAAAGCTCAACTATATCTGTAAGAAGTAGGTGAGCCTATATGGAGACATTTAAACAACGATTACCGTTATTTACTACAATCGGCTTAATTAGCGGATTTATTCTTTCATTTGGATTCGGTTTAGTAAACTACATCAAGTTACTCTACTATGCATTTGAACCACCGTCTTATCCTATAGAAATTACATATGTACCGCTTATTTTAATGTTCTTTTCTTTACTATTAGGAGAGTTTAGCTTTAGGTTTTACAGCCGTATTCCAGCTTTACATATAAATAATGGGAAACTAATAATCTTGGTTGCTTCCCACTTTGCGGTTGATATTCAATTTTTATGGTTTGCAACTGCTCCGATCCATGCAAAGGTTATTCCTTATCTAGCGGATAAATCAAAACATCTTAATTTTGGTGAGTATGAAGCCTTAGGTCATGTCTTAACAGGTAATTTTCACACACTCACTATGATTTTTGTATTTTTACCAACAGTATTTATGATTTTGTTTACACTTTGGTATAGTGGGCATATTGTTCGCTACCGAGAAGAGATATTAAAGTGGGTACAAAAATACGAATATAAAAATCACAAATTACAAAAATGGTTTAATAGCCAAGAAGAACAAATATATCCTGATGTAGAAATTGGACCGCATATTGAGCATAAAGAGATGGTTCGTATTAAGGGGAAAGATAGAACGTTAAATTGTATTATTATTGGTCCTATTGGTTCTGGTAAAACATCTAGTTTAATTATTCCCATGATTAATCAAGATTTACATTGGATGGCGCGTTTTATCAATAAGTTCATAAATGTCTTTAAAAAGAAGGATTATCATACAGAAGAAGTAAAAGGAACATTTTTAAATGGTGTGACTGTTATCGAACCGAGTAATGATTTATGCCAAAAGGTTTTTAAGTTAGTGCAAGCACATAAAATACCTGAAAGTGCAGTTTACTACATTGATCCAACTAATCCTGATACCAAAAATATAAACATTCTGCGAGGACCAGTAGATAAAGTAGCAGAAGTTTTCGCAATGGTTATTCAAGGTTTGTCTGAATCTAACAATGCATTCTTTGAACAAGCGCAGCGTAACCACCTTAAACAACATATCTATTTATTAAAGCTTCACAACCCACAAAAAGATGTTACCTTCGACGATTTGATTGAGATGTATGACGATGTAGAACGTGTTCACCGAATGCATAAGCTATTAAAGGTACAGGTCGAAAAGTTATATGATTTTGTTCAAAGTGGAGCAGCTTCACGTGACCAAAAAAATGAATATAAAATTATAAAAGGTATAGACGAATGGTTTGATAATACCATTCGTGAAAAGCTGGATTTTCAAGGTGAACCAGCCGTTTATAAATCGGGAAAATACCGCGGACAACCGATGCATTATGACAGAGAAGAAGAATATGTAAAAGGTTTACGCAACATATTAAAAGATTTAGCTTCAAACGTTTTAATACGACGTGTTTTATTTGGAAAATCCGATTTTGATTTCGATGTTCATTTAGAGCAGGGTGGGATTTTGTTAGTCAATACGGCAAAAGGAGAATTAGCAGACCTTTCAAACGTATTAGGAAAATTTGTATTGTTAAGTATGCAAAATGCAGTATTCCGTAGAGATCCAAACGTCTCACCTTACCATCATATTATTGTCGATGAGTTTCCGGATTACGTTGTGCGGCCGTTTAAAGAATTCCCTGCACAATCTCGTAAATATAAAGTAATTTTAACAATCGCTAGCCAAACACTATCGCAATTAGCTCTCGACTTCACAGAGCAATACATGTTTACTTTACTAGGTTCATTCCGTAACAAAATGATATTTGGAGATGTAACACCATATGATGCAAAAATTTTCTCTGACATGTTTGGTGAGAAAGAGGAATTTAAAGAGGCAGAATCCGAACAGGGCATTTCTCCTATGCAAGAGAATCCAGTTAGTCGACTAGGATCAACCTATCAAAAAACGAAAGAAGTTGTTATGTCACCAGGAGATATCATGGCACAAGGGGCATTCATCTGTGCTGCTCGTATCGTACAAGATAATCATGTGCAACCTGTACAACAAATCACAAGTAACTTTGTACCAAAAGAAGAATTTGCCCAAGCAATTATTCAAGTAGATACAAAAACAGGTGAATATTGGGAAAATGAGCGTCTTCGCCTTATTAATGAATCTATAGAAAAAGCTAATCCTATGAAGCATGTAGATGCAGAAAACATGAAGAAAATACAACCATTACCACCTATACAAGAAGGTGAGATTGAACAGAATAACTCCATAGAAACAAACGAGGAGCATCAACACATTGTATCATTGGAGGATTATAAGGGACAAAAGTCTCAAAATGAAACCTTATCTAATGATCCTGCAGCAATGAACCAGCAGGGGAATGTTGATGATGAAGTTGAAAATAAGTTGTATGAAGATATTAAGGAATTTATTATCGAATCACAACAAGTCTCGCCATCTCTTCTGCAAAGAAAATTCAAGATTAGCTATATGAAATCTATGCAATATATTGAGAAGTTAGAACAAAATCTAGTTGTAAGTTCTTACACAGGGGATGGTCCTCGTAAAGTATTAATTTCAAATAATAGTAGTACATCAGAAGAAACAAGTGTTATTACTACTCATTCACCTGACAATACTATTTCACCGGAAGTAGCAATTCCAATTGAAGGCGAAGAAATCGAACAAGAGGAAACTAGCTCCTTTAAGGATATTCTATACGAAGATGTTTTAAGTTTTGTGAAGGAATCGGGAAGTATCTCTATATCTGTACTACAAGACACGTTTAAAATTAGTTATACACGTGCATCGAGATTAATAGATGCCTTACAACGAAATGGTGAACTGCCTGTTATAGCAGAAGAAACACATGTAGAAAGTATAAGCTCTGAAATAAAAGAACCGGCCGTGAAAGAAGATATTAAAGAAACCATAGATATAGCATTACCTCCTATGGAAGAATGCTATGAAATAAACATGGAGGTAGCAGAACTAAACAAAGAATTATCTATTACTATGTTAGAGCAAGATTGGAATAAAGATTCC
>NZ_VLTE01000093.1:0-1436 GCF_007558965.1 Bacillus sp. HY001
TTTTCTATTTCCTCTGTTACAGCACTTATAAACTCCCATAGTACCTTTGCACCTAATAGTTCTGCTAATCGTTTTTCACGCATTTCAAATGTTTTCATATTCATATTTAAACACTTCCCTTACCTAATATTTTCTTAAAAATAATTAATAAATTATTTCATTATAGGAAAAAATATAGAAACATAACTTATCACGTTTCAAATTACACAAAACGTGACATTAATCTTCAAAAAAAAGAGTCCAATCAAAATTTAGTACCTTAGCTATATTCTTTGCGACAGGAACACTTGGATTTCTTTCACCACTTTCAATCATTGCATACATACTTCTAGATATTCTTACCTTACATGCAATATAATCTTGCGTTTTCTCTTTATGTTTACGTTTTTCCAGTAACCACAATCTCATTATTCTCCTCCTTTAATTGTCACATATTGTGTATATATCCATCATATTATATGAAAAAAAGTTGAAAATCAATATTTTTTACACATTTCGTGTATTTTATTAAATGTTACATATTGTGACGTTATAATTGATTTAGAAAACATTTAAAAGGAGGTAGCATATGTTTGGCACCAGGCTACACACGCTCCGAAAAGAACGCAAATTGCGTCAAGAAGACATGGCAAAACAACTAGGAATTGCTCGAACTACGTATGCAATGTATGAACAAGGCAAACGAGAACCTGATTATAATACATTGATAAAATTAGCCACTTTCTTTGAAGTATCAATTGATTACCTCCTCGGTACAACTGAAATAAAACAAGTTACAGACATACAAGACCCTGAGCTCTATCAATGGTTTAAAGATATAAAAAATGCGACTCCTCAAAAACGTGAGGAATTAAAAAAGTTTTGGGAGTTTATAATACAAAGAGAAGACTAAATTATTTAAAAGACCTCCACCTTGACAGGGTGGAGGTCTTGAGTTCGATGCCAGTAGGGTTCATAATTGTAGAAACCGTGTCAAATTAAAGTTTGATGCGGTTTTTATTTGTTTACTTTCATACTCTATAACACCAGTGGTCACAGAATTGGTCACATTCCCTACAAAAGCTGTTCTATTTTGTTAACAGCATATTCTTGCACCGTTGGCAGTACATGTTAATAAGTGTCTAATGCGATTTTAATATTACTATGTCCTAGTCGCTCGGCAATCACTTTCACATTCACACCTTTAGCCAATAACAAAGTTGCATATGTATGACGTAAATTATGAAATCGAATCTTTGGCACAGCCGCTTTCTTAATCAAAGCATTTAAACTTCCTCTAACATTAGCAGGATTAATTAGCGTTCCAAAAGAAGTACACATCACCAAGTCATTGTCTTGGTATTCCTCACCTTGACTCAGCTTCTCTTTCAATACGACTGCTATATATATTTCTTTAGCTTTGCAACTGTTGATACATGAAAGATTGATCCCTACTT
>NZ_VLTE01000094.1:0-666 GCF_007558965.1 Bacillus sp. HY001
GCTTCCACCTCGAACCTATCAACCTGATCATCTTTCAGGGATCTTACTAGCTTACGCTATGGGAAATCTCATCTTGAGGGGGGCTTCATGCTTAGATGCTTTCAGCACTTATCCCTTCCGCACATAGCTACCCAGCTATGCCCTTGGCAGAACAACTGGTACACCAGCGGTGCGTCCATCCCGGTCCTCTCGTACTAAGGACAGCTCCTCTCAAATTTCCTACGCCCACGACGGATAGGGACCGAACTGTCTCACGACGTTCTGAACCCAGCTCGCGTACCGCTTTAATGGGCGAACAGCCCAACCCTTGGGACCGACTACAGCCCCAGGATGCGATGAGCCGACATCGAGGTGCCAAACCTCCCCGTCGATGTGGACTCTTGGGGGAGATAAGCCTGTTATCCCCGGGGTAGCTTTTATCCGTTGAGCGATGGCCCTTCCATGCGGAACCACCGGATCACTAAGCCCGACTTTCGTCCCTGCTCGACTTGTAGGTCTCGCAGTCAAGCTCCCTTATGCCTTTGCACTCTACGAATGATTTCCAACCATTCTGAGGGAACCTTTGGGCGCCTCCGTTACACTTTAGGAGGCGACCGCCCCAGTCAAACTGCCCACCTGACACTGTCTCCCGGGTCGATAAGACCCGTAGGTTAGAATTTCAATACA
>NZ_VLTE01000095.1:0-20797 GCF_007558965.1 Bacillus sp. HY001
ATTAGTATAATAGAAGTTTTGTAATAAAAGAAAAAGAGAGGAGAATGCAAAATGAAAGAGCAAGTATTACAAGTAACAAAAGGTGACTTCGTAGGATCAGCAAGTGGAGCAGTAGTGTTAACGGCATTAATCGTATTTCTATCAAGCGTATTAGTATAATAGAAGTTTTGTAATAAAAGAAAAAGAGGGGAGAATACAAAATGAAAGAGCAAGTATTACAAGTAACAAAAGGTGACTTCGTAGGATCGGCAAGTGGAGCAGTAGTATTAACGGCATTAATCGTATTTCTATCAAGTGTATTAGTATAATAGAAGTTTTAAATTATACAAAATGAAAGGAGAATGAGGAATATGAACAGTGAACAAGTGTTACAAGTAACAAAAACAGATTTATTAGGATCATTAGGTGGAGCGGTGGTATTAACATCATTTATTCTATTCCTTGCAAATATATTAGTATGAGATATATAAATACAATTATTCAAAAAAAATAAAGACTCTAGCATATTAGTAAGTAGTTAATATGTTGGGGTCTTTTTTGTTTTCCTCTCATATATACCTTCAAGTATTAATATTCCCTCCTTTATGTAAAGAGAAAAAAGTCGAATTTTATATGTAAGAAAAAAAGAGGAATTTGACAGAAAAGATAGAAAATTTTAAAGGTCAGAATTTGTTAGCTTGCTAACTAATTTCTATTAATTGATGTTGGAAGCGTTTTCGGTTGGTTTTAAGTATGGACCATTTAATCTATTTACAGGGGGATGAGGATTTTATGAAACAAAAATCTATGGATACGCTAGCTGCACAAATGGAGGACTTTTTTCCGGTACGTGATGTAGATCATTTGGAATTTTACGTAGGAAATGCAAAGCAATCAAGTTATTACCTTGCGAGAGCATTTGGATTCAAAATTGTGGCTTACTCTGGATTAGAAACTGGTAACCGTGAAAAGGTATCTTATGTTCTTGTGCAAAAAAATATGCGTTTTGTTGTGTCTGGAGCTTTAAGTAGCGACAATCGTATCGCAGAATTTGTAAAGACACATGGTGATGGTGTAAAAGATGTAGCTTTACTTGTTGACGATGTTGATAAGGCATACTCGGAAGCAGTGAAACGTGGTGCTGTTGCGATTGCTCCACCTGTGGAATTAACAGACGAGAACGGTACACTGAAAAAAGCAGTTATTGGTACGTATGGTGATACAATTCACACGCTTGTAGAGCGTAAAAATTATAAAGGAACATTTATGCCGGGATTCCAGCAGGTGGAGTTTAATATTCCATTTGAAGAGTCAGGTTTAATTGCTGTAGACCACGTAGTTGGTAATGTTGAAAAAATGGAAGAGTGGGTTAGTTATTACGAGAACGTTATGGGCTTTAAACAAATGATTCATTTTGATGATGACGATATTAGTACAGAGTACTCGGCGTTAATGTCAAAAGTAATGACGAATGGAAGTCGTATTAAGTTCCCTATTAACGAGCCAGCAGATGGAAAGAGAAAGTCGCAAATTCAAGAGTATTTAGAGTTCTACAATGGAGCAGGGGTACAACATCTTGCTTTACTAACAAGCGATATCGTTAAAACAGTGGAAGCGCTGCGTGCAAATGGTGTGGAGTTTTTAGATACACCTGATACTTATTATGATGAATTGAGTGCACGAGTTGGAAAAATTGATGAGGAAATTGATAGATTAAAAGAATTAAAGATTTTAGTAGATCGTGATGAGGAAGGATACTTACTACAAATCTTTACGAAACCAATTGTAGATCGTCCAACTTTATTTATTGAAATCATTCAACGTAAAGGTTCTCGCGGATTTGGAGAAGGGAACTTTAAAGCATTATTCGAATCAATTGAAAGAGAACAGGAACGTCGCGGAAACTTATAAGATTTGTATCCACCAGCAAAAGTCTTTTTGTTGGTGGAAATTTCATTTTCATAGGGAGGAATCATGATGAAATTTGTTACATTTCGTCTTCCTTCGAAAGAAATGCGAGCTGGATGGCTTGAAGGTGACAAAGTAATTGATATGAACCTTGCTAGTGATGGGAAATTACCTTCTTCTATGTTCGCCTTTTTAGAGAAAGCGGATGAGTATGTAGAAGTATTGCGTAAGATTAAGAATCCGGAAAAGGGTGTATATTCCTTAAAGGACGTACAATTAGCGGCGGCAATTCCTAATCCGAGTAGTATTCGGGATTTTTACGCGTTTGAACAGCATGTAAAAACGGCCCGTGGCCGAAGAGGGCTAGATGTTGTACCTGAATGGTACGATATCCCGGTTTTTTATTTTACGAACCATCGTGCTGTAATTGATCCAGATGATTTTGTAATTGGTCCGAAGAAATCTAGAAAACTTGATTATGAGCTAGAGATTGCTTGCGTAATTGGGAAAGAAGGAAGGAATATTTCTCGTGAGCAAGCAGAAGAATACATTTTTGGTTATTGTATTATGAATGACTGGAGTGCAAGGGACTTACAAGCAACAGAAATGAAGGTAGGACTTGGTCCAGCAAAAGGAAAAGATTTTGCAACTTCATTAGGAGCGCACCTTGTTACGAAAGAGGAACTGGATGTGTATCGTAACGGTGACCGTTATGAATTAGAAATGACTGCTCATGTAAATGGAAAGCTATTATCAAAGGGGAACTCCCAAGATATTTACTATACATTTGCTGAAATGATTGAACGTGCTTCGGAAGACGTTACGTTATATCCAGGAGATGTGATTGGTTCTGGGACAGTAGGAACAGGGTGTATTTTAGAACTGGGTACGGAAGAGTGGCTACAAGATGGAGATGTTGTAGAACTTACGATTACTGGTTTAGGTACGTTACGTAATACGGTCAAAAAAGAAATGGAAGCAGGTGATGGGCATGTTTTATCGTCACATGGGGGAGCTACCTCATAAACGACATGTACAATTCCGTAAAAAGGATGGATCGCTTTATCGTGAACAGGTAATGGGAACGAAAGGTTTTTCTGGTACGCAGTCTATTTTGTATCATCATTATATGCCAACGGAAGTATCGCATTCGGCGGTATCACATTCCTGTCAGTTGCAGTATGAAGAAGATGTAGCTCTTGCTCATCGTCATTTTCGCACGAAAGAAAATAAAAAAACTGGCGATGCAGTAAGTGGAAGAAACTTCATGCTTGGGAATGAGGATTTATTAATTGGAGTAGTGACTCCAACAGAAAAAATGGACTATTTCTACCGTAATGGTGATGGCGATGAAATGTTATTTGTTCATTACGGAACAGGGAAAATTGAAACGATGTTTGGAACGATTCACTATCGAAAAGGTGATTATGTAACGATTCCAATTGGCACAATCTATCGTGTTATTCCAGATGAAGGAGAGACTAAGCTTCTTGTTGTAGAGGCAAATAGTCAAATTACAACGCCGCGTCGCTATCGTAATGAATACGGACAATTGTTAGAGCATAGTCCGTTTTGTGAGAGGGATATTCGTGGTCCTGAAAAATTAGAGACGCATGATGAAAAAGGTGAGTTTGTCGTAATGACAAAGTCGCGAGGGTATATGCATAAGCATGTTTTAGGGCACCATCCGTTAGATGTTGTTGGATGGGATGGCTATTTATATCCGTGGGTCTTTAATGTAGAGGACTTTGAACCAATCACAGGTCGTATTCATCAGCCACCTCCAGTACATCAAACGTTCGAAGGTCACAATTTTGTTATTTGCTCTTTCGTACCGCGTTTATATGACTATCATCCAGAATCTATTCCGGCACCATATTATCATAGTAACGTGAATAGTGATGAAGTACTGTACTATGTAGAAGGAAACTTTATGAGCCGGAAAGGTGTGGAAGAAGGTTCTATTACACTTCATCCGAGCGGAATTCCTCATGGGCCGCACCCTGGGAAAACAGAGGCGAGTATAGGGAAGAAAGAAACGCTTGAATTAGCTGTTATGATAGATACATTCCGTCCGCTTCGTATTGTAAAACAAGCACATGAGACGGAAGATGAAAAATATATGTATAGCTGGATTGAAGAAGGTTCACATACTGTGAAATAAGTAAAAAGAGGCATGCTCACTTAGTGGGCATGCCTCTTTTATGGAATCGACATGTATAATAATACCAAAAAAAGTTATAGAAAGATATATAGAAAGAAGGATAAGGATATTGTATGCTCTGAAAGGTTTCTACTTATTTCGACAAAAGTATTGACTGGGGAAAGTGCTATGAGTAAAATAAAAAAGCGAATTAAAAATTTTCAGAAAATTTAAAACTTGGAGGAGCATGCTATGAAGCAAATTTTTCAAAAGAAGCCTATTGCAAAGCTAATGCAAGAGAGTAAGCAAAAGACGTTAGCAAGAACATTGGGTGCATTGGATTTAACTATGCTTGGAATCGGGGCAATTGTTGGAACAGGTATTTTTGTTCTAACGGGCGTGGTGGCAGCAAAACATTCTGGACCAGCTATTATATTATCATTTGCGATAGCCGCGTTAGCCTGTGCCTTTGCTGCATTTTGTTATGCTGAATTCGCTTCTTCAGTTCCTGTCTCAGGCAGTGTGTATACGTACACATATGCGACGATGGGAGAGGTATTCGCATTTTTAATTGGATGGGACTTAATGCTTGAGTATTTACTCGCTACATCTGCTGTAGCAAACGGTTGGTCCGCTTATTTCCAATCTTTATTAAAGGGATTTGGGATACATATTCCTACCATTCTCTCCTCGGCCCCTGGTACAGGAAAGGGTGGAATAATTGATTTGCCTGCGGTTCTAATTATTTTAGTGATGACAGTTCTTTTGTCTAGAGGTGTTCGTGAAAGTGCACGAATAAATAATATTATGGTGTTTATTAAATTGGCGGTTGTTCTCATATTTATCTTTGCTGGTTTTAATTATGTAAAACCTGAAAATTGGACACCTTTTATGCCGTTTGGCTTAGATGGTGTAATGGCTGGAGCTGCTACAGTCTTTTTCGCATTCATAGGGTTTGATGCAGTTTCAACGGCAGCAGAAGAAGTGAAACGTCCACAACGTGATTTGCCAATTGGCATTATTGCATCTTTATTAATTTGTACGGTTCTTTATATTGTTGTTTCACTTATTTTGACAGGAATTGTTCCATATGGACAGTTAAATATATCAGATCCAGTTGCTTTTGCGCTTCAATTTATTGGACAAGATAGTTTAGCAGGAGTAATTTCAGTAGGAGCAATTACAGGAATTACAACAGTAATGTTAGTTATGATGTATGGGCAAGTGCGTGTTTCGTATGCAATGAGTAGAGATGGATTATTACCGAAGCGTCTTGCTAAAGTTCACCCGAAATTTAAAACACCGTTTTTAAATACGTGGACAACGGGAATTATTGCAGCACTTATTTCAGGATTAATAGATTTAAATGTGTTAGCGCATCTTGTAAATATGGGGACTTTATCAGCCTTTGCACTTGTAGCTGTTGCTGTTATTGTAATGAGAAGAACGCATCCTGAATTACCAAGAGCATTTAAGGCGCCGCTTGTACCATTTTTACCAGCGTTAACGGTGATTTTTTGTTTATACTTAATGCTTCAATTATCCGGAACGGCTTGGATTAGTTTTGGAGTATGGATGGTTATCGGTATTGCGGTTTACTTCTTATATAGCCGAAAACATAGTGCTTTAAATAGTAGTAAAGACGAAGATGATGCAGCAAATTTATAAGTAGAAAAATCCATCCTAATTCAGTTAGGGTGGATTTTTTGTTCTGAAAATTTACATTCTTCTGAAATTATTATAAGATGATTGTTGGCGAACTAAAGGGGTGGAATGATGAAAAATACGTGGCGTGAGTTAAGAGAGATGGACCGTAACGTATGGATACGGTTTATTGGTGAGACGTTAAATGGAATTGCAATGATGATGTTGATGCCTTTTTTTGCATTATATTTAAAAGATAAGGTAGATTCATTATTGCAGGTTGGAGTTATTATGGCGCTTTCTCCAATTGCTGCAAGCTTTGGATCAATTATAGGGGGAAGAATTGCTGATATATATGGAAGAAAGCCAATTATGATATTTTCGATGACGAGTAATGCGGTATTAATGCTCGGTTTTTTATTTATAGAAGGATTTATTCCTTACGCAATTTTATCTGTTTTTTTAGGATTAAGTAATTCGCTATTTCATCCAGCTGCATCAGCGATGGTTGCGGATGTAACAATTCCAGAAAAAAGAACAGAAGCATATGGATTATTGCGAATGGGGCACAATATAGGTGCTGCAATTGGCCCGATAATGGGCGCTTCAGTAGTTATGTTTTCAAAGAATCTTGTGTTTATTATTGCCTCGTCTACGATGTTATTTTATGCATTACTTGTATTCATTCTTATCCAAGAGACAATGCCAAAGAACGCGAATAAAGAAGAGAATAAAGAAAAGGAATCAGGGGCGGTTTGGAAAATAGTAATGAGAGATAAGACACTAATGATTTATTTATTAGCAGGTATCATTATTTCGATGGGGTTTTCTCAAACAGAAGGCATGTTGCCACTGCACTTTGATAACGAAATGAAGGGTATCTTTGGTACTAACAATCCATACCCGTATTTAATGGCTTTAAATGGACTATTAGTTGTGTTGTTCCAGTTTCCAATTTCAAAATGGGCCACAGATAAACCTGTCGGGAAGACGATGTTATATGGTGCATGTTTGTTCGGGATTGGTTTGTTTTTTATAGGGTGGTTGCCGAAGTGGTTTGGAGAATTTAATGCAAATGCTACGATTATTTTAATAACGTTGCTGTTTGTTTATGCCATATATACATTAGGTGAGATGATTATGTCGCCTGTACAGATGACGTTTGTAGCGAATTTGGCTCCTGAGCATTTGAGAGGGACTTATATGGGAGCTGCGAGTTTGCAGTGGATTACAGGAGGTGCACTCGGTCCGCTTTTGGGAGGTTTTTTATTAGATCAATTACTTGGCCACTTGCTATTTACAATTTTAGCTGTAGGATGTGTAGTTGCAGGTATTGTATATGTTTCTTTAGATCGTCTCGTTGAACAAAGGCAAAAAGGCACACTGACCAAACAATCTTCTTAATGAGTAGATGACATACACAAAAAGGGGATTTCTACATATTCTAGGTACATAACTAGATTGAGTTGTAATTATATATATGTATGAAGAAATTTAAGGGGAAAAAGTATAGAAAACCAATAAGGGGTGTCATTTATTTATTTGTGGAAGTTACATTTTATTTCAAATAGGAACTACCTATTTTTATAAAAAGTGCTAAAATAGAAAAATGAAAACAATTGGTTAGGGTGATTTCAGTGACAAAAATTAAATTAGGTTTATTATATGGTGGAAAATCAGCTGAGCATCAAGTTTCGCTACAAACGGCTCTTGCTGCTATTAAAGCATTAAATCAAGATAAATTCGAGATTCATCCGATTTATATTACAGAACAAGGTCAATGGGTGCGCGGTGAGCGTATTGAAGGTGAAGTGACAGATGTTGAAGTTCTAAAAATGAGCGGGGCAGAAAATGCGATTTCTCCGTTATCATTAAGCACAGAAATTATTCCATCAGCAACTTCTGAAGAGAATGCTATCGACGTTATTTTCCCATTATTACATGGACCAAATGGTGAAGATGGAACGGTTCAAGGATTATTAGAATTAATGAACATTCCTTATGTAGGAAATGGTGTTCTAGCATCTGCTGCTGGTATGGATAAAGTTGTTATGAAAAACATCTTTGCAGAAGCTGGATTAAAACAAGCAAAATATGCATCATTCATTCGTAGCACATGGGAAAAAGATTGTGAAACAGCATATGAAAAAGTAGAAGAAGTTTTAGGATATCCTTGCTTCGTAAAACCAGCAAACCTTGGTTCAAGTGTTGGTATTAATAAGTGTAAAAATCGTGAAGAACTTGAGAATGCATTTGAAGAGGCGTTCCAATTTGACCGCAAAATTATTGTAGAAGAAAATATTGTTGGACGTGAAGTAGAAGTTGGTGTATTAGGTAATGATGAGCCGAAATGTTCAGTTGTAGGTGAAATCGTACCGAAAAAAGACTTCTATGATTATAAGTCGAAATACATCGACGGTGATACAGCGTTAATTATTCCAGCTGAAATGACAGAAGAAGAGTCTAACGTTATTAAGCGAGACGCGATTATTGCATTCCAATCGTTAGATGGTGCTGGCTTAACAAGAGCTGATTTCTTCTTAACGAAAGATGGAGAAGTATATATTAACGAAGTGAATACGATGCCAGGATTTACGCCGTTTAGTATGTTTCCTCTATTATGGCAACATACTGGATTACCGTATCCGGAATTAATTGAAGAGCTAATCAATTTAGCAATTGAGCGTCACGAGGAAAAACAAAAAATTAAATATACAATCTAACAAAAAAGGAGGAAGCACTATTCGCAGGAATAGTGCTTCCTCTATGTAAGGAGTGTTTTCATGATAAATCGAACGTTAAAACAAGTAGAACAGATGGTAAATGGTACGGGATTAGCAGAGCAATATGAGGGAATTACTATACAAGGAGTGTCTATTGATACGAGAAAAATTGAAAAGGGAAACTTATATGTTCCAATTCAAGGTGAACGTTTCGATGGACATGCTTTTGTAGACAAAGCTGTTGAAAATGGAGCTGTGGCGACATTATGGATGAAAGATGTAGCAAATCCACCTGAGAATCTTCCAGTTATTTTTGTAGAAGATACGCTATCGGCATTACAAATGTTATCGAAAAATTATCGCGATCAATTGGATGTTAAGGTTATTGGTGTGACAGGTAGTAACGGTAAAACATCTACAAAAGATATTGTGACAAGTCTTCTTGCGACTAAATTCAAAGTTCAAAAAACAGAAGGAAACTTCAATAACCATATCGGGTTACCTCTTACTATTTTAAACTTAGAAGAAAATACAGAAGTAGCTGTATTAGAAATGGGTATGTCAAGCCGAGGGGAAATTGAATTCTTATCTAAGTTAGCACGTCCAAATGCAGCTATCATTACGAACATTGGTGAGGCACATTTAATGGACTTAGGCTCTCGTGAGGCGATTGCTGAAGCGAAATTAGAAATTGTGGCAGGATTACAAGAAGGTGGAGTATTCGTATATAACGGAGATGAGCCATTATTAACAAATCGTGTTCCTGAAATGAATTTAATGGCTGAAACAGTTACGTTTGGTGACGCTAGAGCAAATGATTACTATCCAACGACTGTAACATTACAGGCAACTGGGACGCACTTTAAAATGAATAGAGAAGAAAACATTTCATTCTACCTACCAGTATTAGGAAAACACAATGTGTACAATACGCTTGCTTCAATGGCGATTGCGAAACATTTCGGTGTAACGTGGGAAGAGATGAAAGAAGGTTTAGTTACACTTCAAATGACAGGCATGCGTATGGAGATTGTAAAAACAAATAGTGGTTTAACAATTATCAATGATGCTTATAATGCAAGTCCAACGGCTATGGAAGCAGCATTCCATTTAATGAATGGTTTAGATGGATTTGCTAAAAAAATTGTTGTGCTCGGCGATATGTTAGAGCTTGGAAATCAAGAAGTACAGTTTCATTATGAAGTAGGTAAATTAATCGATCCAGCAAAAATCTCATATGTGTTCACATATGGTAAATTAGGGGCTCAAATTGCTGAAGGAGCGAAAATTAATTTCCCTACTGAGCGTGTAAAAGCGTATGATAATAAAGAAGAGCTAGTGAAAGAGTTACAAGCAGTAGTTGATGTGAAAGATGTTGTATTAATAAAAGCATCTCGCGGTATGAAATTGGAAGAAGTAATTACGATGTTGAAATAATTGGTGTATATAAATAGGGATGATAGATGCGAAAATAGAAGAAACTTATAATAAGCGCTTACAGTAAATATAAAAAAATAAAAGTGAAGAAAAAAACTCTGAATATGAAAATAAGGTAACAGTTGGGTTTGCTTTTTACACATACAAAACTTATAATTGATAAAGTGTAATAACGTTTAGAAGTATTTTCGCGAAGAATATACGCCCGTTTATATACGTGAGCATTCAGGAAAAGGGCTTTTCCGCAAATTCGGAAAACGCCTTTTTTTAAATGATAAGTATAGGATAGAAAAGGAGAAGTAACATTGACAACATTTCGAGAATTAGGATTAAGTGAGTCTTTACTGCAATCTGTTGAAAGCATGGGCTTTGAAGAGGCTACGCCGATTCAAGCTGAAACAATTCCACATGCATTGCAAGGTAAAGATATTATTGGGCAAGCACAAACAGGTACAGGGAAAACAGCAGCATTCGGATTACCACTATTAGATAAAGTGGATACAAATAAAGAAGCAGTTCAAGGTATTGTTATCGCGCCAACGCGTGAATTAGCAATTCAAGTTGGAGAAGAGCTATACAAAATTGGTAAACATAAACGCGTTCGTATTTTACCGATTTATGGTGGTCAAGATATTAACCGCCAAATTCGTGCTCTAAAAAAACACCCACACATTATTGTTGGTACGCCGGGTCGTATTTTAGATCATATTAACCGTAAAACACTTCGCTTACAAAACGTAGAGACTGTTGTTCTTGACGAAGCGGATGAAATGTTAAACATGGGCTTCATTGAAGATATTGAAGCGATTTTAACAGATGTGCCAGAAACACATCAAACATTATTATTCTCAGCGACAATGCCAGATCCAATCCGTCGTATTGCTGAGCGTTTCATGACTGAGCCTCAACACATTAAAGTAAAAGCAAAAGAAGTAACAATGCCAAACATTCAGCAGTTCTATTTAGAAGTGCAAGAAAAGAAAAAGTTTGACGTGTTAACACGCTTACTAGATATTCAATCTCCAGAGCTTGCAATCGTATTCGGTCGTACAAAGCGTCGTGTGGATGAATTATCAGAAGCGTTAAATTTACGTGGTTATGCAGCAGAAGGTATTCACGGTGACTTAACACAAGCGAAGCGTATGTCTGTATTACGTAAATTTAAAGAAGGTGCTATTGAAGTTCTTGTTGCAACAGACGTTGCTGCACGTGGTCTTGATATTTCAGGCGTAACACATGTATATAACTTCGATATCCCACAAGATCCAGAATCATACGTTCACCGTATCGGTCGTACTGGCCGTGCAGGTAAAAAAGGTATTGCAATGCTATTTGTAACACCACGTGAATCAGGACAATTAAAAAATATCGAGCGCACAACAAAACGTAAAGTTGATCGTATGGAAGCACCGACACTTGACGAGGCATTAGAAGGTCAACAACGTTTAATCGCTGAAAAACTTCAAAGCACAATTCAAAATGAGAATTTATCATACTACAAGCGTATTGCAGAAGAAATGTTAGAAGAGAACGACTCTGTAACAGTAGTAGCTGCTGCTTTAAAAATGATGACAAAAGAACCAGATACAACTCCAATCGCTTTAACATCAGAACCACCAGTTGTTTCAAGAGGTGGCGGTTCTAAAAAACGCGGCGGTAACGGAGGCGGATACCGTGATGGTAACCGTAATCGTAGTCGTGACGGACGCGGCGGTGGCGATGGTCGTAACCGTGATCGCAATCGTGATGGACGCGGTGGTGGCGATGGCCGTAACCGTGATCGCAATCGTGATGCTGGTAACCGTGATCGTAATCGTGATGGCGGTAGCCGTGGTCGTAAAGGTGAAGGTCAAGGTCGTCCTGGATCTTCAAATGGACGTGGCGAAAGAAAACATCATAGCCGTCCACAAGCTTAATACAAAAGAGAATGCCCTTTGCTGGCATTCTCTTTTTTTATTTCTGTAATTGTACATACTACATAATAACTTGTGTAGAAAAGAGGTGCTACATGCTTGTAAGACTTGGGTATGTTGCGATGAGTGTACATGTAAAGAACGCATCTCCATCTCAAACGATGACATATGCGCAGTTTCAACGAATTGATGATCGAGAGGCTGCAATTCGTAAACTCGAAAGAATTGCTAATTCAAATTTAGAAAATTGTTTACGGTTATTAAAGCATAATAAAGGACATGATATATCTTTCTTTCGGCTTAGTTCCAAGCTCGTTCCTTTAGCGAACCATGAGGAGTTGTTAGAGTGGAACTATATTCGCCCCTTAAAAGAAAATTTAAAAGTGCTAGGTGATTACGCTATTCGAATGAATATGCGTATTGATTTCCATCCAGATCATTTTGTTGTGCTGAATTCACCTGAGAAAAATATTTTTAAGCAATCTGTAAAAACATTGCAGATGCATAAAAAATTATTAAAAGGTATGGGAATTGAACATAAGCAACGATGCGTATTACATGTAGGTGGAGGTTATAACGATAAGGAGCTCGCATTAGAACGCTTTATAGAAAATTGGTCAAGTGTTCCAAGAGGTATCCAAGAGATGGTCATATTAGAAAATGATGATACGACCTTTTCTTTAGAAGAAACATTGTATTTAGGTGAAAAGTTAGATATTCCAGTCGTGTTTGATTTGCATCACCATATGATGAATCATGATCGAGAAGATTGGCATGAAGATTGGGCGCGTGTTGTACATACGTGGGAGTCGTCTTTGTTACCAGTGAAAATGCACATTTCTAGTCCTAGAGAAGGAAAAGACCCGAGAGCACATGCGGACTTTATTGACGTAGATACTTTTTTATCTTTTTTAAAAAAGATAAAGGGAAGTGTTCCGCAAGTTGATTGTATGATTGAGGCGAAGAAGAAGGATGAGTCTTTATTTCAATTAATGAGAGATTTAAGTAAACAAACAGAGGTAGAAATTGTCGATGGTGCGAGCTTTTATATTAAATAAGCTCTGCACCATCGAATTTTTTTGCTAATAAAGGAGTGCAAATACCACCAATGATCAATCCTGTCAAATGACTTATAGGGTTAGCGGAGGGATTGAAGAAAGTGAATAGTAGTAATATACATATCATGATTGAAAAAATAGCAATATCTCTTGGATTGGAAGAACGATATCGACTATACAATAGAAATAATTGTGCTCCTAGCAATCCAAAAATACCACCAGATGCCCCGGCATGAATATATTCAAGAGGCATAATAAGATAAGAAGAAATATTTCCAAGAATGCCAGAAAGGAAAAAAATAATGATGAAAGAAAAGTGCCCTAGTTGTTTTTCAATAGAAGAGCCGAGTACAAATAAACAAATACTATTAGAAAGGAAATGTTGTAAGTCTACATGTACAAGTAAGGAAGTTATGAGACGCCACCATTCTCCTTTAGCGATATATTCATTGTAGGATGACATGGGAAAGAGAAAAAAGTCGCCTAGCATAATCATGACTAATTGTATGAGAAGTAAAGCGATGACGATTGGTTGTAAGGGAATGCGGGCAGAAGGTATTAGCATGTTGTTAGTATCACTCCTTTTGCATCAGAAAGATTCTCTGTTATTCTTACAATATGAAAAAAGAAAGCTAAATAGAAGAAGGGGATTTTGAAATGATTGTAGGGATTGGAATCGATATTATTGAATTGAATCGAATTGAAAAAATGCTAGATGGAAAACTTAAATTTATGGAACGTATTTTAACTGAAAGTGAACGTAATGTTGCTAAGGAACTGAAGGGAAGTCGTCTTACAGAGTTTGTTGCTGGAAGATTTGCAGCGAAAGAGGCGTATTCAAAAGCGGTAGGGACTGGTATTGGGAAAGAAGTAAGTTTTTTAGATATTGAAGTAAGAAATGATGATAGAGGTAAGCCGATTCTCGTTACAAGTACAGAGCATATTGTTCATTTATCAATTAGTCATAGTAGGGAATTTGCTGTTGCTCAAGTTGTTTTAGAAAGCTCGTCACGCTAGTCTGCATATTTTATATCTTTGTCTCATATATTTGATGTAGCGATAAGGAAGGCATATCTTCCATTCATTTATAGGGGCAAAGGGGCTGAAGTGATGAAAAGGCGTCTGTTTTTAGTTCTTGTCGGTTTATTAACCGTTTTTGTGTTAGCGGGTTGTATGGAAAAGAAACAAGATGATGTTGTGAGAGATTTAGAGGCGAAAGTAAAAGGGATGAAAAGTTATCAAGCTGAAGCAAAACTATCTATTAAAACAGGGAATGAGCCTCAGGAGTATAAGGTAGAAATATGGCATAAGGAACCTTCTTTTTATCGTGTGAATTTGCAGAATGCGAAGAAAGATCAAAGCCAAATTATTTTAAGGAATGAAGAAGGGGTATTTGTATTAACGCCAGCGCTTAATAAGAGTTTCCGTTTCCAAAGTGATTGGCCACAAAATAGTAGCCAGGCTTATTTATATGAATCCCTTGTGAGAGATATTTTGCAGGATAAGAAAAACCTTACTTTTGAAAAAACAGATAAGTATTATATTTTTAAAACGAAAACAAACTATCAACATCAAAACATGTTACCGAAACAAGAGATTACATTGAAGAAAAGTGATTTAACACCAGTTTCGGTGAAGTTAATGGATAATGATCAAAATGTTCTTGTGAAAGTAGATTTCTCAAAAGTGAAATTTGATGCGAAATTTGATAAAGGTGCATTTGATACGAAACAAAATATGTCTAGAGCGCAAGTAGATGTTCCAACAACAGCGAAAGAAGACAAACCATTTGCAATTTTGTATCCGCGTGATACGCCGCAAGGTATGGTTTTGAAAGATGAAAAAGAGTTGAAGACAGACAGTGGCAAGCGTGCGATACTCACATACACTGGAAGTAAGAAATCCTTTACTTTGATACAAGAAAAGGCAAAAGTTGCAGAGGCTTCGTCAGCGATAAGTGTGAGCGGAGAATTGGTTGATCTTGGCTTTACAATTGGGGCATTGACGAAAGATTCTTTAACGTGGTCGCATAACGGAGTAGAATATATGCTCGTGTCTAAAGGTTTAGAGCCGAAGGAGCTATTAATGGTTGCTCGTTCAGTTACAGAGAAGCAAGTGAAGTAAACTTCTTAGACGTGGTGATATATGTGCACCACGTCTTTTCTTAGTTTGAAGGGTGGATTTCATAAAAGAAGCATATAAAAGAATAAGCTTCGCATATCGTGTATAAGGAAGTGTATTTATGGAAGAAGCACCATTTTACCGTGACACTTGGGTGGAAGTGGATTTAGATGCGATCTATAACAATATTACACATATTAAAAATTTCATTCCAAGTGATGTAGAGATTTTTGCTGTAGTTAAAGCGAATGCATATGGACACGATTATGTACCGGTAGCTAAAACGGCATTAGAAGCAGGGGCGACAAGGTTAGCGGTTGCCTTTTTAGATGAAGCTTTAGTGCTTCGAAGGGCTGGTATTACCGTGCCGATTTTAGTGTTAGGTCCTTCCCCACCTCGTGATGTCAATGTAGCTGCTGAAAATGATGTAGCGTTAACTGTTTTTCAAAAAGAATGGGTGGATGAAGCGATCAAACTTTGGGATGGTTCATCTACAATGAAATACCATATTAATTTCGATAGTGGCATGGGGAGAATTGGAATACGCGAACGCAAAGAATTAAAAGGATTTTTAAAGAGTTTAGAAGGTGCACCATTTTTAGAATTAGAAGGAGTTTATACGCATTTTGCAACAGCGGATGAGGTGGAGACTTCTTACTTTGATAAGCAATATAACACATTTTTGCAGCAGTTAAGTTGGTTGAAAGAATTCGGAGTAGATCCTAAGTTTGTCCATACAGCTAATAGTGCTGCAACGCTACGTTTTCAAGGGATTACATTTAATGCAGTACGAATTGGCATTGCGATGTATGGGTTATCCCCATCTGTAGAAATACGCCCTTTTTTACCGTTTAAATTAGAGCCAGCGCTATCATTGCATACGAAAGTTGCTCATATTAAACAAGTGATTAAAGGGGATGGAATTAGTTATAACGTCACTTATCGAACGAAAACGGAAGAATGGATTGCAACCGTTGCAATTGGATATGCGGATGGATGGCTTAGAAGGTTACAAGGATTTGAAGTGCTTATAAATGGTAAAAGGGTACCGATTGTAGGTCGAGTAACAATGGATCAATTCATGATACATCTTCCTTGTGAAGTGCCGCTTGGTACGAAAGTTACACTCATTGGAAGACAAGGTGATGAGTATATTAGTGCTGCTGAGGTTGCTGAATACTCCGGGACCATTAATTATGAGGTTATTGCAACGATAAGTTTCCGTGTGCCGAGAATATTTATACGGCATGGTAAGGTTGTAGAGGTAATTAATTATTTGAATAATATATAGAAGGTAGTATGTTTTGCTTCTTGTCATTTGAGAGGACTGTTCATTGGTTAAGAATAAGCTCG
This sequence comes from Bacillus sp. HY001, assembly GCF_007558965.1. Lineage (NCBI taxonomy): Bacteria > Bacillati > Bacillota > Bacilli > Caryophanales > Bacillaceae > Bacillus > Bacillus sp. HY001. The sequence continues at coordinate 16,280 of NZ_VLTE01000095.1, forward strand.
TTTTTGATGAGAAGCTTTGTACTTATAGTTACTTTTAACATAATTTAACGTGAATTTTGCGGAGAAACTCTTTCGCTTCTTGTTTGTAATGAGATAAAAAATAAAAGAATATGAATGTTTTGTTTGTGAATTGGAAAACATAAGCAAGGAATAAGGAAGTCTTTGCAACAGGCTCCATACAATGGTATTATTACAATAGGTGTCATATATATATTTGGGTGTGTAGTTGACGGTGGAGGTGTATTTTTGTGTCCGAATCAAGTGTAACTACTGAAATCGTGGTTCGGTTGCCAAAGCAAATGGTAACGGAATTGGACGGAATTGGAAAACAAGAGAATAAGAATCGCCATGAACTAATTTGCCAGGCAACACAACTGTTATTGCGTCAACATAAGACGAAGAAACGCTACCAACATGAATCAATGCGACGTGGGTACATTGAAATGGGAAAAATTAATCTTGGTATTGCATCTGAAGCTTTCTTAGCAGAGTATGAAGCAGCTCATACAGTAGAACGCTTAGTTAGCGGGGGGTAATATTTTGATTGTAAAACGCGGCGACGTGTATTTTGCAGACCTTTCCCCAGTTGTTGGTTCTGAGCAAGGAGGCGTTCGTCCGGTTCTTGTCATTCAAAATGACATCGGAAATCGTTTTAGTCCAACGGTGATTGTAGCGGCTATTACTGCACAGATTCAAAAAGCTAAATTACCCACTCATGTGGAAATTGATGCGAAAAAGTACGGTTTTGAGAGAGATTCTGTTATTTTACTTGAGCAGATTCGAACAATCGATAAGCAGCGCTTAACGGACAAAATCACTCACTTAGATGAAGTGATGATGATTCGTGTAGATGAAGCGCTACAAATTAGTTTAGGACTAATAGATTTTTAAATCGGCAGTTTAAGTTGCTCTCTTTACAGGGCAACTTTTTTTTATTATAGAGGAGGTTACGGTTGTATATGGAAATGGTAGATAATCGACAAGCGTTAATGAAAATGTTAGTGAAGGAATTAGGCTTTACCGAAAAGCAAGTTCGTCATGTTATTCAATTAACAGAAGAAGGTAACACAGTTCCATTTATTGCTCGTTACCGAAAAGAATGGACAGGCTCTTTAGATGAAGTGCAAATTCGTGCAATTTTAGAGAGATGGCAATATATGATGCAGCTTGAAGATAGGAAAGAAGAGGTTCTTCGTCTTATTGATGAGAAGGGGAAACTGACAGAAGAGTTACGTCAGCAAATTGTTAAGGCTGTAAAGTTGCAAGAAGTAGAAGATTTATATCGTCCATATAAAGAGAAAAGAAGAACGAAAGCAACGATTGCGAAAGAAAAAGGACTAGAGCCGTTAGCTGAATGGTTATTGTTATATAAGAAAGAAGATCCAAATCAGAAGGCAGTGGAGTTTATTAACACAGAGAAAGAAGTACAGTCTGCAGAAGAGGCATTGCAAGGTGCCCAAGACATTATTGCAGAAATCGTTTCAGATGAAGCGGCGTATCGTAGTTGGATTCGAAATCTTACTTTTAGAAAAGGTGTTATGTCTTCGTCTGTAAAAGATGAAGAGAAAGATGAAAAGAATATATATGAAATGTATTACAGTTATGAAGAACCGTTGCAGAAGGTAGTACCGCATCGTGTATTAGCGATGAATCGCGGTGAGAAAGAAGATATATTGAGAGTTTCTGTTGTTCCACCAGTAGATGAGATAGTAGCTTTCTTATATAAGAAAGTAATTCGTGATAACGATTCTAAAAGTGCACATTATGTAAAGTTGGCGATTGAGGATGGTTATAAACGATTAATTCAATCCTCTATTGAAAGAGAGCTTCGAAAAGAATTAACAGAAACAGCTGAGGAACAAGCGATACATATTTTCTCTGAGAACTTACGTAATTTGTTATTACAACCTCCAATGAAAGGGAAGGTTGTGTTGGCTGTAGACCCTGCATATAGAACGGGTTGTAAATTATCTATTGTAGACGATACGGGGAAAGTTCTATATATTGATGTTATTTATCCGCATCCACCAGTGCGTAAATATGAAGATGCAAAAACGAAAGTTCTTTCTATTATAGATAAATATCAAGTTGAAGTGATTGCGATTGGGAATGGTACAGCTTCTAGAGAATCAGAAGAATTTATAGTTGATGTATTACAAAATGTGAAACAAGAAGTCTTTTATATTATTGTGAACGAGGCTGGTGCGAGTGTGTATTCGGCTTCTGATTTAGCACGTGAGGAATTCCCGGATTTACAGGTTGAAGAAAGAAGTGCGGTTTCTATCGGCAGACGTCTGCAAGATCCACTTGCTGAACTTGTAAAGATTGACCCTAAATCGGTTGGGGTTGGACAATATCAACATGATGTATCGCAAAAGAGGTTGAATGAATCATTAACGTTTGTAGTAGAGACGGCAGTTAACCAAGTCGGTGTGAATGTAAATACAGCTTCAGTTGCTTTATTACAATATGTTTCGGGTTTATCGAAAACTGTTGCGAAAAATATTGTGGCAAAGCGTGAAGAAGAAGGGAAATTTACAAAACGAACAGACTTAAAGAAAATACCGCGTCTAGGTGCGAAGACATATGAACAATGTATAGGTTTCTTACGTATATTAGAAGGAGCAAATCCGTTAGATCGAACGGGTATTCATCCAGAACAATATAAAAATGTTGAATTGTTATTGAAGAGTCTAGGGTTATCAAAAGATGATGTAGGGCAGCCACAGTTGCAAAAGAGCTTAGAAGAAGTGGAGATTTCTAAGTTATCGGAAGAAACGGGAGTTGGAGAACCGACGTTAGTTGATATTATAGATGCACTCATTAGTCCAGAGCGAGACATGAGGGATGAGTTGCCTAAACCACTTCTGAAAAAAGGGATTTTGAAATTAGAAGATTTAAAGCGTGGTATGGAACTGGAAGGAACAGTTCGTAACGTTGTTGATTTTGGTGCTTTTGTTGATGTAGGTGTAAAACAAGATGGTTTAGTACATATTTCTAAACTGAGCAAACAGTATGTGAAGCACCCGTTAGATATTGTATCTGTCGGACAAATCGTCAAAGTATGGGTAGATGATATTGATACGAAAAAAGGTCGCGTTGCACTATCTATGTTGCCGATTGAATAGTAAGAGAAGAGAGCAGATGAAACTGCTCTTTTTTTATGGGATAAAATGTGTAATGGATTATGAGCTTTGATGTATTTTGCTATAATAAAACCAGCATTCATTTAGTAATTTAATTTGATACCGGTTTTTTTCGAGATATGCGCGTTGCATTTGTTTTTTTAGCCACGTAGGCATAGGAATCCCTCCTTGTTTAATCCTACTCTCAAAAATCTAAGGTACTATTGATGAGAGGTTGGTGAGTGGATTTCTATTTATGCTATGTTTTTAGAAACCACGCTTCTTGAATGAGGATGGGTATATGTACTATTTAATATATGTATAAGGGAGGAGAAAAGTGTAAAAATATTTTTTAGTTTAGGAGGAATGAGAGTGGATGAGCAAGAAATACAGCGTCTGGTGGAGGAAGTATCACTACAATACTTCGGAATGCCATTTTCACATAAAGCTATGTTTAATAGTAGGTTGCGTACAACTGGTGGACGTTATCTGTTGAATACAAACAATATTGAACTGAATTATCGATATTACAAAATGTATGGGAAAGAAGAGTTAGTCGGAATCATTAAACATGAGCTTTGTCATTATCACTTACATATTACGGGAAGGGGCTATAAGCACCGGGATAGAGATTTTCGTGAACTGTTAAAAGAAGTTGATGCGCCACGCTTCTGTAAACGAATAATTAATGAAGAGAAAGAAAAAAAGGTTTATACGTATGAATGTATGGGCTGTTTGCTTCAATATGTAAGAAGACGTCAAATAAATACAAAAAGATATGTCTGCGGAAAGTGTAAAGGGAAACTGAAGCTGATAAAGAAAACATCTTGACAGTGAAAACGCAATCCAGTATATTATAAACATGTCACGTGTGTACAAGATGCTGTGAAAAAACATCTTGACTTACGATGAGAAATTTTATAAGATACAAATTGTCTTTATTATTCCGCAGTAGCTCAGTGGTAGAGCTATCGGCTGTTAACCGATCGGTCGTAGGTTCGAGTCCTACCTGCGGAGCCATACAGAGAAGTACCCAAGTGGCTCAAGGGGCTCCCCTGCTAAGGGAGTAGATCGCTAACGCGGTGCGAGGGTTCGAATCCCTTCTTCTCTGCCATATATACTGGCCCGTTGGTCAAGTGGTTAAGACACCGCCCTTTCACGGCGGTAACACGGGTTCGAATCCCGTACGGGTCACCACTTCGGAGGATTAGCTCAGCTGGGAGAGCACCTGCCTTACAAGCAGGGGGTCGGCGGTTCGATCCCGTCATCCTCCACCATATAAATTATATAAGTAGTATCATCGCGGGGTGGAGCAGCACGGTAGCTCGTCGGGCTCATAACCCGAAGGTCGCAGGTTCAAATCCTGTCCCCGCAACCAAATGGTCCCGTGGTG
>NZ_VLTE01000009.1:0-87543 GCF_007558965.1 Bacillus sp. HY001
CTTCTGAATCGTAGCGTGTTCCACCAGCATTCTCCTGAGACTACTCGGATGCAAACCTGTTAATTCTGATACTTGACTAACTCGTAAAAATTTCATTAAGAAAGGTGTTTTACAAATTCAGCTCCAAACTGTAAACATTTTTCTACATCTTCATCTTCTGGCGTTAATTCTACTTTTAGCCCTTCTAACACAACTGCAGCTCCGCGCTCTTGTAGCTTTTCTATTAAAATGTCAACTGCCACGCCGTATTTCGGATAAGCTGAATCACATGATCCGAATACTGCTGCTTTTTTCCCAGTTAAATTAATAGAATCCATTGCGTCATAAAAATCTAAGAAATCATCAGGAAGGTCACCGTCTCCCCAAGTGTAAGCACCTAAAATAATTCCATCATACTGTTCTAATATAGAAGCTTCTGGTGAATCCATAATATCGATAACTTCAATTTCATTTTCTGTTTCACGAATGGCACCCGCAATATGATCAGCCATTTCCTCTGTATTTCCACTCATACTTGCAAAAATCATTACTAACTTACTCAACTGAATCTCTCCTTTTACCTTGTATCTCTTTTTCTGTTAGAAGTGTACTCTTCTCATCTACATATTCAGAACGAATTACATTTCGTTGCCATTCCATATGCTGATCCACTTCTTTATTTTTATCTTTTAATCCCCTCCGCAGAAGGTGAAATTTTTTTCTCATTAACATGTCGCATCCATCCTATTGATAATAATTATCAATTTCAACTACCCTTAGATTAATTGACATTGATTATCACTGTCAATAACTATTTTTAAAAAAATGATTAAAATGTACAAGCTTGTCCGTTAGCTATTCATATACTATAAATGAGCATAGTTCTTTCTCAGCCCTCTCTGACGGAAAGAAATAAAAGCAACTGCGATAGAGCGCAGTTGCCTTTTTTTATACTTTTTTATGATTTTAGTAGTCTTATCGCTGTCTCTAAAAATAATTCTACTCCAGAAATGAGAGCTGATTCATCTACATCAAATTTCGGATGATGATGCGGGTAGCAAGTATCTATCATCTCATTACCTGTTCCTAATTTAATAAAACAACCAGGTGCTTTTCTTAAATATGCTGAAAAATCTTCTCCTCCCATAGAAGGCTCAAGCTTCACAACACGCTCATTCCCAAACAAATGTAGAGCACTTTCTTCTACTACTTTCGTAATATATTCATCATTAATAACCGGATCATATCCATATCGATACGAATATGTATACGCCCCTCCATGTGCCTTTATAATGCCTTTTACGATTTTCTCAATTTTCTCTTCTGCTTCTACCCTTAATACTTGATTAAATGAACGAACAGTTCCCATTAAAGTTGCTATGCTAGGAATGATATTATCAGCCATTCCCCCATGAAACTGCGTAACGGAAACGACTCTTTGCATGAAAGCACTTGTATTTCTTGATACGATATGTTGTAGATTTGTAATAATCTGCGCTCCGATAGCAATAGGATCTATCGTTTCTTCTGGCCTCGCTGCATGCCCTCCTTTCCCTTGAATTTCAACTGTAAATACGTCTGGTGCCGCCATCATCGGCCCATAAGCAATTCCAATTTTCCCGCTCTCAAGTCCTGACATAACATGTAAACCTATTACATAATCAACACCGTCCATCACGCCTGCCTCAACCATTTCTTGTCCGCCGCCGGGATACACCTCTTCTGCGTGCTGAAAGAAGAGACGAATCTCCCCTACAAAATCTTCCTTTATATTTGATAGCACCTCTGCTGTGCTTAACAAAATAGCGGCGTGAGCATCATGTCCACATGCATGCATCACTCCTTTATTCACAGACGTATAAGATTTCCTTGTCTCCTCTTGAATTGGTAAAGCATCTATATCAGCTCGAATCGCAACTATTTTCCCTTGTCCCGTCCCTCTTTTAATTGCTAGTACACTATACTTCGTCGGTCTCGTTACTTCAAAAGAAGAAAATGAGCATAATGTTTCATATATAAATTGTGAAGTTTCTTTTTCATGAAATGATAATTCCGGATATTTATGAAAATGCCGTCTCCATTTCATAATGTTTTCTTCTGAAATAAAATCCTTCCACATGCTCTTCATCAGAAATGCCTCCTTTTATGAAAATTTAGCAATGCATATATTAACTATGAAAAACTCGAAAATCCAAACAAATATTACATTCCTATCCATTCTCCCAGACCACTTTTATACATTCACACAATCCACTTCCTATTTACATATCAAACCCATTACAAATTGGTGCTGAATGTAATATAATTGCTAAGTTAGGGATTTTCTTTTTTAGTATTTAGTGCTAATATCAGAAAAGAGCCTTTTGACTTATTTTTACCTAAAATGTGGAATTTTGTTTTTTTCACAATAATGTAGGACATGATACCTACAAAGAGCTATTATTTCATTAAGAGAGGGAAAGACATGGAAAGATTAAAAGAGATATGGTCTCGACCACTCACACAATGGGTTGCAAAGACGGTTTATTACCTTGCAATTTTATTTGCATTACTTTGGTTGTATGGATTCCATGATACAAACACAAGTACATTTATTTACAATGAATTCTAGGGTGGGAACGTTATGAAGTTATTAGAACAAATTGAAAAGTGGGCTATTGAAACGCCTGATCAAACTGCTTTTGTTTGGCGAGATGCGAAAATTACGTACAAACAATTAAAGGAAGATTCTGATGCGTTAGCACATTGGATTTCTTCTGCGTATCCAGATGATCGTTCACCAATTATGGTGTATGGCCATATGCAACCTGAAATGATTATTAACTTTTTAGGATGTGTAAAAGCTGGACATGCTTATATTCCTGTAGATTTATCTATCCCAGCTGATCGTGTACAACGTATCGCTGAAAATTCTGGTGCGAAACTACTTTTATCAGGAACAGAAGTAACTGTAACTGATTTACCAGTTCGCATTGTAAGTGAAGACAACTTAAAAGATATTTTCTTTACTCATAAAGGGAAAACTCCAAATCCTGAACATGCGGTAAAAGGTGATGAGAACTTCTACATTATTTACACATCAGGAAGCACAGGTAATCCGAAAGGGGTTCAGATTACTTATAACTGCCTTGTAAGCTTTACAAAATGGGCTGTAGAAGATTTCAACTTACAAACAGGGCAAGTATTCTTAAACCAAGCACCTTTCTCATTCGATTTATCTGTCATGGATATTTACCCATCATTAGTAACAGGTGGTACACTTTGGGCAATCGATAAAGATATGATTGCACGTCCAAAAGACTTGTTTGCTTCTTTAGAGCAATCGGATATACAAGTATGGACTTCAACACCATCTTTCGCAGAAATGTGTTTAATGGAAGCATCTTTCTCTGAGAGTATGCTACCAAACATGAAAACATTCTTATTCTGCGGTGAAGTGTTACCAAACGAAGTGGCTAGAAAATTAATTGAGCGGTTCCCGAAAGCGACAATTATGAATACGTACGGTCCAACAGAAGCTACTGTCGCTGTAACAGGTATTCACGTTACAGAAGAAGTACTTGATCAATACAAATCACTTCCAGTTGGCTACTGTAAATCAGACTGCCGCCTTCTTATTATGAAAGAAGATGGCACGATTGCACCTGATGGTGAAAAAGGTGAAATCGTAATTGTTGGTCCAAGCGTGAGCGTTGGATATTTAGGAAGCCCTGAATTAACAGAAAAAGCATTTACTATGATTGACGGTGAGCGCGCCTATAAAACAGGCGATGCTGGCTATGTTGAAAATGGTCTTCTATTCTATAATGGTCGTCTTGATTTCCAAATTAAGCTGCATGGTTATCGAATGGAATTAGAAGAAATTGAGCATCACCTTCGTGCGTGTTCTTACGTAGAAGGAGCAGTTATCGTTCCAATTAAAAAAGGTGAGAAATACGATTATTTATTAGCGGTTGTTGTTCCTGGAGAACATTCATTTGAAAAAGAATTCAAATTAACATCTGCAATTAAAAAAGAACTCAATGAGCGATTACCAAACTACATGATTCCACGTAAATTCATGTATCAATCTTCTATTCCAATGACACCAAATGGAAAGGTAGATCGCAAAAAATTATTGAGTGAGGTTACAGCATGACCGCATATGGATCATTTTATTTTTTCGCTATAGTGGGCATTTTATTAATACCTACTATCATAGCTGGATTAAAAGGTAAAATGTTGCGTAAATATAATGCCGTTTTAACATTAGTCATGATTGCTATTATCTTCTCGGATAAACCGAAGCAAGCGATTATGTTAGCCGTATTTATTATTTGGCAATATGCCCTAATTAAAGGCTATTTAATTTTAAGAAAACAAAATAATAGTACATTCATGTTTTGTATAGCTGTTATTTTATCGATTTTGCCACTTATTTTGGCAAAAATCGCACCATTTGTACCTGAATTACATTTTATTGTTTTCGCAGGTATGTCTTACGTAACATTTAGAGCTGTACAAATGGTCTTTGAAGTTCGTGATAATTTAATTAAAGAACTTTCCTTCTTTAATTTCTGGGAGTTTGTTTTATTCTTCCCTGCAATTTCAAGTGGACCTATTGATCGTTACCGTAGATTCCAAAAAGATATTCAAAAGCCACCTAGCGCTGAAGAATATCAAAAGTTACTATATACAGGGCTTAACCGTATTTTCCAAGGTTTTCTGTATAAATTTATAATCGCGCACTTGATAACAACATATCTTGTAAAAGCTGTATTCGCTAATCAAGATACACTTTTATCTAATGTGATTTTTATGTACGCTACTAGCATGCAATTATTCTTTGACTTTGCAGGTTATAGTGCGTTCGTAATTGGTATCAGTTACATGATGGGAATTAAAACGCCAGAAAACTTTAATAAGCCATTCCTTAGTCGTAACATTAAAGACTTCTGGAACCGCTGGCACATGAGCTTATCATTCTGGTTCCGTGATTTTATTTACATGCGTTTCGTCTTTTTTGCAACGAAGAAAAAGTTAATCAAGAACCGTTACACAATTTCGTATATCGGTGCCTTTTTAAACTTCTTCATTATGGGAATTTGGCACATCCAAGGAAGCGCCATTGCGCAGTATGTTATTTATGGTCTCTATCATGCCGCACTGTTTATTTTATTCGATATTTTCGAACGAAAAAACAAGAAGCATAAGTTTTGGCCAAACAATAAATTTACACACGTCCTTGCGATTGTAATTACGTTCCACGTTGTATGTTTCGGTTTCCTCATTTTCTCTGGACACCTTAACAGATACTTTTAATGCACCCTTCTTATACTAATAAGAAGTTGCACATATAATATATTTCGGATATAAAGGAGATTTTAAAAATGGCAGAATTCAAAGAGCAAGTATTAGATATTTTAGAAGAAGTATGTGAAAACGATATTGTGAAAGAAAACTTAGATGTTCAATTATTTGAAGAAGGTATTCTTGATTCTTTCGCTGTAGTATCTTTATTAGTTGAATTCCAAGAGCGTTTAGATATTGAAGTTTCTATTTCTGATTTTGACCGTGACGAGTGGGCTACACCAAACATGGTTATTAAGAAGTTGGAAGAAATCCGATGAACAAAGCAAAATTTGGTCCGATGCTTTTAGCATTGGCCCTTTTTGCTGTATTCTTACTTATTCCAACGCGCTTCCTACTTCCACTTTTAAGTGATGAAAAAGTAGAACAAGCTGCCACTTCTTTAAAAGAAGAAAAGATTCAAAGTATGATTTTACAGCAAAAGATGTTAGCAGACTCGAAATACCTTCCGATGTATGGATCATCGGAATTCGCACGTATGGATGCTTACCATCCATCAAACTATTTCAAAGTAAAGCCTGAAGGATTCACACCATTCCTACTTGGACGCGGTGGAACACAAGACCTTGTACATGTGTTAAACTTTGCATCTACAATGGATCAATTGAAAGATAAGAAAATGGTATTCGTTCTTTCTCCTCAATGGTTTGTACCACAAGGGATTGATGAAACACACTTTGCACCTAACTTTTCAAAACAACAAGGTTACCACTTCATTTTCAACGATGATGTAAAACCTGAAATGAAAAAGCAAATTGCAAAGCGCTTATTAAACTTTGAGATTGTTAAGAAAGAAACTTTACTTAAAATTTCGCTTGAAGGTATCGTTTACGATGATACAAAGCATAAAGTAAAAGCACTTGCTGCTAAACCTTTCGCTTATATTTATCGTAACATTTTAGATCGTAAAGATTTATTTACAGCAATGTTTGATATTAAACCGCATAAAGAAAAGCTTGACCCTTCATTAAAACAAATGAACTGGGATGAAGCTCGTAAACATGCAGATCAAACAGGTGCAGCAGAATCTGGATCTAATGAATATGGTATCGAAGATAGTTACTTCAACAGCAAAATCAAGAAGAAATTAAAGCAACGTGAAGGCTACTTAAAAAATGATGCTTATGATCAATCGCCAGAATATGAAGATTTACAAATTGTACTTGATTTATTAAAACAATCTGGTGCAAAACCACTCTTCATTTCTGTTCCTGTAAAAGGTCCTTGGTACGATTACGCTGGCTTCCCGAAAGAACGTCGCGAATTGTACTATAAGAAAGTTCATGAGCAAATTGAGAAAGCTGGCTATCCAATTGCCGACTTCTCAAATCATGAGTATGATAAATACTTCTTAAAAGATCACATGCACTTAGGTTGGAAAGGCTGGGTTTATATCGATGAGGCCGTCCAACAATTTTATAAAGCAAACTAACGAAAAGACCGCTTGAATTATTCAAGTGGTCTTTTTCTATATACATTTTGCAATTGTTCGATTACGTTATCTGCTTCTTTCATCACTCGCTCCACTACATGCTGAGCTGATTCTATTCGTGCTAATGATGACGCTTGTCCTGCCCAAAGCGACATGTATTCTCCTTTATTTTGTTTTGCTGCTTCTTGGCGTATTTTAGAAGTTAATACATTTTGCACTGGATACATCGGAAGCCCTTCTTCTTTCCCTTCATGTCTCTCTATAAATTCATTACGAATACCCCGTGCATATTTCCCGGAAAACGCACGGGTCACAGTTGTACTCGTATCTGTACTATGTAAAACAGCTTCTTTATACACATCATGCGTAATACTTTCTTCACTCGTTAAAAAGGCTGATCCCATTTGAACAGCTTCTGCCCCCAGTGTAAATGCCGCAACAAGCCCTTGCCCGTTCATTACACCACCTGCTGCAACAATTGGTATATGCGGGACTGCTGCTACTAACTGCGGAATTAATGCGAATGTCCCAATCATAGCGTCCTGTTCTTTCCCGATAAATGTTCCTCTATGCCCTCCTGCCTCGCTACCTTGACCGACAATAATATCTACCCCTAATTCAGCAAGCACCCTCGCCTCTCTCACATGAGTAGCTGTTCCGATGACTTTTATTCCTCTTCTTTTTAAGTCATCTATTTCTTCTTTTTCTAACGTTTGAAATGCAAAGCTAACGACTGGTACGTTTTCTTCTACTAACACTTGTAATTGTTCTTTATAGCTTTTCGGAAGCTTTAACTGCTCTTCTTCCTCTATGCCGAATTCTCTATTTACTCCGCTAAGTAATCCCTTTGCCAAGTTTATCTTCTCTTCTTCTATCTGTATCTCTTTCGTTAACAGTAAATTAACACCGAAAGGCTTATCCGTTCGTTCCCTTATTTTATAAATTGCGTCACGAATTTGTTCAGGGCTCATATAGCCTGCTCCAAGCGTTCCTAATCCTCCGCTATTACTTACAGCTGCAACAAGTTCTGGCGTCGTAATCGCACCCGCCATACCTGCTTGAATGATTGGATACTTAATTTGTAATATATTTAACACTCGACTTGTAAACATTATTCCTCCTCCTATTCCCCTTATATCTTCTTTATTTGACAAACTTTCCCCTTCTTTTACAAGGATTGAACTTCCTATGAAGCGAATATATTGAAAGTGAAGGAGGCTGAAAACGATGATTTATCCAAATGCGTTACAACAAGGTGATACAGTAATGGTTATTGCCCCGTCCGGTCCACCAACAATTGAAAATGTATTAAAAGGTGTAAACGTATTACAAGAAATGGGTTTATCTGTAGTAATCGGAAAAAGTGTTTATGAGAAATATGGATATTTAGCTGGAAGTGATCAAGTTCGCCTTGATGATATACATGAAGCATTTTCAAATCATGAAGTAAAGGCTATTTTCTGTGCACGAGGTGGTTACGGAAGTGCTCGTCTCCTCCCTCACATTCAATATGAAATCATTCGGCAAAATCCAAAAATCTTTTGGGGATATAGCGATATTACAGCTTTACATACTGCTTTTTCACGTTATGCAAAGCTCGTTACTTTTCACGGTCCAATGGTGGAAGAGTTAGGAAAAGGTGTAGATTCTCTCTCTTTATCTTCTTTCAATCAACTATTCCATCCGTATTCCACCATCTTATCTGCTTCAGAATGTATCGTACCTACTTCTTCCTGTACAGTTACAGGCACATTATCGGGAGGCAATTTAGCTGTGTTAACGAGTATAATTGGCTCACCTTATGAGATAAATACGGCGAATAAACTTTTGTTACTTGAAGACATCGGGGAAGAACCGTATCGCATTGATCGTATGTTAAATCAGCTACTTTTATCTGGAAAATTTAATGAATGTAGTGGTGTTATTTTTACAAGTTGTCACGACTGCACTCCTTCTAAACCATCTCAATCATTGCAAACAATACTATATGAATATTTCGCACCCTATCATATACCTGTTCTATTCGGTTTACCGATTGGACATATAAGCCCAAATATCGGGATTCCTCTTGGAGCTACAGCGACCATAAGTACAAATAATAAAACACTCTCTATTTCTTCTGGCGTAGCCACTCCGTTTTCAAATTAAAAAGGAAAAGCGATTCCGCTTTTCCTTTTATTTATAATAATTAAAAATTCGTCCAGATGCGATATCTGCAATTTCTTCTGGAATAAATGTTTTACTTATCTCAGTTCCAACATTTAATACTGCTGTAGCATCTTTCTCAATGCCACCAAATAACTCTTTCCCACGTATCGTAATAAGGGGCGTTCCTTCTGGCAACACGTCTTTTACAAATTCCATTTGTGTAAAGAACGGAACGATCCATCTACCCTCTCCTTGGAAATGACGCAAACGAAGTATTCCTTCTGTTGCCCCGTCCTCTGCTTCTAGTGAACCAGCAACATAAAACTCAGTAGATAAGAGCAATTCATAAAATTCCTTTTGCTTCTGTTTATCGTCCCCTGCTATAACAAGTACTTCTTCTATTCTCTTTACCGGAATTTGCTCCATATGATGCCACCCCTATTTCAAAATGATTGTACTTAGATTATACGAAATATTCTTATTTTTTTCTACATAATTCGCAATTATTTTCTTAAAATAATTTTAACACTTCTTTTGTTGTCACAATCGTAGCAAACTCTTCATGTAAATTTACAAGTGTCATATTGTGAATATCCTCTGCATTATACTCTTTAACATCTAGACCTTTACGGTTAAAAGTCGCCGTTGCATCACTCACTAAATACGTTGTAAACCCTAAATTCCCTGCCATTCGTGTCGTAGTCTCCACACAATGATTTGTCGTTAATCCTACAACCACTACTGCATTACATTTGTTCTCTCTTAATTGCTCTTCTAAATTTGTCCCAATGAACGCGCTGTTAACAGATTTCTGAATAATCACTTCACCTGGTAGTGGCTGCACTTCTTCTTTAAAGTTTACCGTTTCCACTCCCTCATAAAACATCGACTGAGCATTTTCTTTATTTACATGTTGAATATGAAAAACTGGTTGTCTCCTTTTTCTCCATCCTTCTAACAAAATTCCTATGTTTTCTTCAGCAAAAAGATTATTTCTCTGGCCCCAATATGGTAACTGAAACGCCTTTTGTACATCAATTATGATAAGTGCTATTTGATTAGTCATTATTTTCTCCTTCATTCGGCTGTAATTGAAACAAAAAACCAAGCTGTTGTGACGCAGTAATAAAACAAATATAAGCGCAAAGCTCTACAATTTCTTTTTCCGTCCAATATTGTTTCAATACATGAAACATATTATCATCTATCGCCTTTTTGTCATGAACAAATGTATGTGCAAAAGTAACGGCTACACTCATTTCTTCTACCTTTTGCATATCATCAGGCCTTCCCTTTGCCATACAGTACGGACATTCATTCCCGTACGCTAATGTTCTTCTTACTTGCTCCTTCAGCTCTGCCGAAAGAGTTCCTTTACTGTACAATGTGTTCTCTACCATACTCCATGAATGTAATAGGTCCGGATTATGCCCTAATAATTTTTGAAACTTTGTATCTCCTACATTTGATAATGAAATTCTCTCCATCTTTTTCCCTCCTATTTCCTTCTGTTTTATTGTAAAATAAATAAAGTTCACTTCACATTTCATATGAATCCTAATTTATATTTTCACTTTACAAAAATCATCATTTTACTGGAGGTATATTTACAAATGCAATTAGACCGTGTTGATCGAAAAATTTTAAATGAATTATATAATGATAGTCGCCTTTCGATGCGCGAATTGGCGAAACGAGTAAACTTATCTGCTCCGTCTACTGCAGAACGTGTTCGTAAACTCGAAAGTGAAGGCGTGATTCAAAAGTACACAATCGATATCGATTATAAAAAAGCAGGACTTGTTTTAGATTGTATTTTAGAAATCACTTTAAAAAATGGTGATACAACACGTATGCAACAGTTTATTCAGTCTTATCCATCTGCAAGCTTTTGTTACCGCGTAACAGGGAGCTTATGCTACATTGTAAAAATTTCTGTTCCTTCACTCGTTGAACTTGAAGAATTTATCAATGATGTTTCTTCATATGCAACGACTGTTTCTCATATCGTATTATCAGAAGTATCTCTTACTCCTGATATTGAACATATCTTCCCAGAAGTTTAATTTATTTTTATTCATAAAATATATAAAAACCCCTTACAATAAGAATAAAAATAATATATTATGTATTAAAATACATAAAGTTCGAGAAAGGGGCTTTACATTGAAAATCTGGTTTTATGAAAAAACGGCACAATTAGATGACTTGCTTGGCATTTGGGACAATGTTCCGACTATCCCTCGCATTGGTGAAAAAGTGGAGATTTTAAAAACAGTCCGTATCGTTACAGATATTAAATATGTAAAGAATGGTAATAATTTTCGTGTAGAAATTATTACAAATTAAAAAGTAGCTCCAAGGAGCTACTTTTTAATTATCTATCATGCGCTTTCTTTATAACGATTTTATCTTCTTCTACAGATACTGTTACATAATCATTTTCTTCTAACCGAAGCTTATTGACTGCTTCATCTGGCAGCTCTACAGCCATCAGTCTATCTGTTACGATCACTTGACTATACTCTTCATTTTCTTGTAATGCACTCACTACTTTTTCCTCATTTATAAAGCGCATCGGCGGCACACCTACTGCTTTTACTGTACGCCATTGTTTCCAAACATAAGGAATTAACCAAAGTAACCCAACAACTGTAAGACCGATACCGATCCATAAATTACTTTGCGCTTGTAATTCAGGAATTGAAATGGCACTACTCTCTTCTCCACCGACAAATTGCATACTTGTTGCAATTAAATTATTTAGAGCGTGTACGGCGATATTCGTCCATATATTTTTCGTCTTTATGTATAAAAGACACATAACAACGCCAAACATGAATGCGCCAATCACATCAAAATGTCCTAGACCAAAAATCAGTGAAGATATGATTACAGCTTTTTTAATTCCCCATTTGTAAGCCATTCGCTGTAAAAAGAATCCCCTAAAAATAACCTCTTCCATAACCGGTGCTAACACACACGCTGAAATGAAAGTAAATATCGTCATATATACGTTACTCGTGTTAATAACATTTCCGTCTTCTAACATAGTAACTAAGAAATTCGGTACCGTATGTGCTAATATGTAAAATTGAATATGAGATATACCAACTGAAAAAATCATTCCCATTATCGTTGCTAATACAATTAATCCCCACGGTAAACGTCCTGGCTTATCAAAAAAACTATTGAATACAACATTATTTTTATTTGTTTTTACATATAACCAAAATAACGGAAATACAAAAAATATAGTTATTTGTGAAATAACCTCCATTGTATTCTCAGAAACATTTGCTAGACTTAATGGGATCATCGTAAGGAACAATCCTATAATCATCCATCCAAAAAAGCCGCGCAGTCTTATACGTGAAAATGCATAGTGCATATAGAACACCTCCAAAGATAGTAAAAATAAATGGTGTGATAATTAAATTATAATATGAATATAGTTGAAATTCTTCCTATTTTTCTCAAACACTTTCAGACAACATAAATAGTAATTTATTTTACACTTTTCTTTCAGGCGAAATATACGAGAAAGTTATGTAATAAAAATCCCCGTTTTTACAAGCGGGGATTTCTTTTATTATAATACGTCACGTTTTTGGAATAATGCACTTGATGCTACAAGTAATACAACAAAGTATGCAGCTACAAGTAAGAATGAAGTTGTAAAGGTAAACTCTGAAAATGTCGGTTCCGCTCCGCCGCTTACTAGTTTATTGCTATCGTACACACTTAAATTTAAATGGAAAAACACTACAAACTTTGCTACACCTTTTGCAAACATCATCAGTACCATATTAATTGGTCCTTGTAAAAAGAAGAGGAACATCGTAATAATTAATGGTAATACAGACTTTCTAAATACGTTCGCTAAGAAAAATGCAAGTGTCGCAAAGAAGAACGGTGAAAGTACTTGATATAAAGTAGATTTCATTACGATGCCTACCGTTAATTCTGTTTTACTACCATCCATTACAATTCCGCCAATCATCATTGAAATGATCGTGTTAGCAAATATGATAAATACTATAGTAAGTAATACTGTAATATACTTAGAGAATAAAACGGTAATTCTTTTTCTTGGACGGATTAATAATTGCTTAATTGTACCTTTTTGGAACTCATCTGTAATCATACGAGTAGCAATCGTAATACCAAAAATTGTTGCAAACAAAGTAATTAAACCAATCTCTGAACTTGCAAAATCTAAATATGATCCTTTAAATTCACTTCCGTCTCCCCATTTCAGCATCGCTAAAACTCCCAAAATCTCCAATACTGCAATGGCACCAATTAAAATATACATACCTTTTTTCGCATGCAACTTTAAAAATTCATTTTGAATTAATTTAAACATTACGCTTTCACTCCCCCTGTAATCGCTAAGAACTCATCCTCTAACGTTTTATTTTGAACAGTAACTCCGTATATAAGCACATCATCATTCACAAGTCTTTTTACAAGTTGTGGAATTTCTTCTTTCGTTACAGATACTGCAATTACATTTCCTTGCGCCTTACCTTTAATGATTTCATTTGCTTTCTGTACTTGGTCTACTTCAAACACTACAACGACTGTCTCATCATGTTTCGCTTGTTCATGTAAGTTGTACTCTTGTACAAACTCCCCTTGCTTAATAATAACGACACGATCACACATAAGTTCAATTTCACTTAATAAGTGACTTGATACGATTACGGCAATATTCTCTTCTTTCGCTAAACGTTGTAAATAATCACGAATTTGACGAATACCAGCTGGATCTAATCCATTTGTTGGCTCATCTAAAATTAAGATTTTCGGCTGATGAAGTAATGCCTGTGCAATTCCTAAACGTTGTTTCATACCAAGTGAATATGTTTTT
Source organism: Bacillus sp. HY001 (assembly GCF_007558965.1). Classification (NCBI taxonomy): domain Bacteria; kingdom Bacillati; phylum Bacillota; class Bacilli; order Caryophanales; family Bacillaceae; genus Bacillus; species Bacillus sp. HY001. Next base: position 13,785 of record NZ_VLTE01000009.1, read on the forward strand.
ACTTTTTTATGAATCGCATGCTCTAATTCAACAAGCTTTACAATCTCAGCAATGCGCTCTTTACTAATTGGTGTAATTGCCATATTCGCAAAATGCTTTAAGTTTTGCATTCCAGTCATATAATCATATAGTTCAGGATTTTCTACGATCGCCCCAATTTGCTCTAGCGCCTTTTCACGCTCTGTGCGAATACTATGACCGCAAATTGTAATATCGCCCTCTGTCATTGATATAAGACCTGTCATCATACGAATTGTCGTCGTTTTACCACTACCGTTCGGTCCAAGAAACCCGTACACTTCCCCTTCACGAACTTCAAATGATAAACCGCGGATAATTTCTGTTCCACCAATCTTTTTTCGAACATTCTCTAACTTTACTACTACATTTCCCAATGTTGATTCCTCCTTTAGACTTCTAGTTTTTTATCAATTATGCGTCCTGTTATATAAACAAGTAAAACAAATATACCGATTGAAAAAGCAATACTATATACATTCATAAGTTTTTCTGGATAGAGAAACACATTTGCTTCTGATGATTCATCTATATACACTAACTTTGTTATTAAAGGCGCAGTAGGTGCAAGCCCGCCCAACATTCCATATATAGCACCTAATAATTTTGTTACTAGTAAAAATAAGAAAAATACCATTGGATATTTTAACTTCTTCTTTTTTAACGAAAACACTTTAACGCTTGCTACTGAAAAAAGTAATACTAGCAATATGCTAGATAAATTAAATACATATAACATAGTACTAAAGAGGTGCTTTAGTGGATTGAATACACTTTGAGTAAATAATACTTCATAGAGCTCTGTACCTTTTATTATTTTCATAGAAATACCATATAAAAAAATAGAACCTATTAATTCGAAAATAAGTGAATAAATTACAGCGTATACCAATATTGCTAAAACAATCTTTTTACCGGATATCGATGTTAACCGAAATAATGTGCTTTCAGTCATTTTTCCAAATGCAGACACTGCCTGAATAACTATCATTGCTAAGAAGATTATATATACTAGAATAACGAAAATAACTATAATTGTTTGTCTTACTTCTCCTGATTCTTGCTTAATATAATTCCCCAAACTTACGAAAGCTACAGCGATAATGAATATAAATGATAGCAACGAAATAATTATTTGCTTTTTATTTATATTGTACATGTATATTAAACTGGCCTTCATCTACTAAACACCTCCTTAAACACATCTGTGACAGCTTTTCCTCTCTGAAAACGTAACTCTTCTACATTTTCATACAATACAATTTCTCCATCTTTTAAAAAGATTACTTCATCAAAAATATTTTCAACTTCATTTATTAAATGAGTCGCGATTATTATCGTACAATCTTCGCGATAAAACTGTAAAATAAGTTCTAATACATGTTCTCTAGAAACAAGATCAATTCCGCCAAGCGGTTCATCTAGTACGTACAACTTCGCTTTCCTCGAAAATGTTAAAATAATTTGTAGCTTTTCAACCATACCTTTTGATAAAGCTGTAATTTTTTCTTCTAACGGTATTTTAAATTCCGCAATCGTATCTACCGCTTTTTGAATGTCGAAGTCTTTATAAAAATCTCGATAGAAAAATAAAGAATCTTTTACTGTCATCCAATCATCAAATACTGGTTTATCCGACATAAAAGAAACAATTTCTTTCGTTTCTAATCCGACCTTTTTACCAGCGATTGTAATAATCCCTTCGGAAGAATGCTGCAGACCAGCAATCATTTTCAATAACGTCGTTTTCCCGCTCCCATTATCTCCAACGAGTCCTATAATTTTCCCTTCCGTAATCTCTATGTTTAATTCACGAATCACTGCTTTTAATCCGTATCTCTTCCATAAGTTTTCTATTTTTAATAACTCTGTCATTCGCTCTCCTCCCTCTTCTCATGCAATGAAGAGCGCAGGATTGTAAGAATTTCTTCTTCTGAAAAACCTAAATTGTCCATTCCATCTATAAAAGAATGAAGTAATTCTTTCGCCATCTCTTTGCGCAGCTCCATAATTTTCTCCCCTTCATTCGTTACATATCGTCCCATTCCTCTACGCGTTACTACAACTCCATCCCGTTCTAGCTCTTGAAATGTACGCTGAATCGTATTTGGATTTACTTGTATTTCACTCGCTAATTCACGTACAGAGGGAATTTTATCACCAGGCAATAAATGTCCTGTTACGATTTCTTTTTTTATGTATTCCATTACCTGAATGTAAATTGGTGTATTTGGAGAAAACTCTATTTTCATTTCTTCCCTCCTTTTGTATCGGTGTACTAGTTAAATAATACACTGATACAAAAGAATTGTAAATACCCATTTAATTACAAAAAAGTTCTATCCATTAGCCGGATAGAACTTTCTTAACAGAAATCGTTATACAAAAATAATAGTGTTATGTAAACAAAACCATAAAGAAAAGCTGTCTTATCAATGAATAAGACAGCTTTTCTTTATGATCATATATTAAAAATTAAACACGAAGTCATCATCAGATAACTTTTCAACGTTCGTCGCTTTTACGTAACCATTTCCTTTTACAGAGAAGAAATCATGGTTTTTCGTATCTGTACGTAAACCATTTAAAACGATTGGGTTAATTTCTTCTTCTTCAAACTTCGGCTCAAGTCCTAAGTTCATAAGTCCTTTATTCGCATTGTAACGAACGAAACGATTTACATCCTCTACAAGACCGATAGAAGTGTAAATTTCTTCTGTGTATGCCATTTCAATTTCATATAGTTCCATTAATAACTCTTGTGTTTCTTTTTGCACTTCTTGTTGATCTTCTGCAGAAAGCTCTGCGAAGAGTTGCTGTGCTAAAATACCGACGAATACGCCGTGAATTGATTCATCCTTTACCTTCATATAGGTTCGCTACGCCTATACCGTCATTTCATACAGCTTGCAGTTTCCTGCAAGAAGAGACTATATCATCTACCTTCTCAGGTAGCCCTCCATTTCGATTTAAGGGATTCTCACCCACCGCTTGGCCCTACTCCTATTGCGGAATTTCACCGCCATTGGGATAGTCGTTGAACGTTCCTTTATCTACGTATCGCACCCACCACTGTTTGTACAGTTTTCGATGTCTGATACGGCTTCCTGTGCCGCTCGATAACCCATGTTTTCTTTCAATGGACGCATTTGATTCACCAGCTTGTAACATCTGAACAATATCTAAAAACATTTCCAGAGTAACACACCCCCTTGTTTTCAGTTGGTGTTCAGATTTAACTGGCATATAATTTGGCGCTTTTTCCCAAAGATGTTTAAAACGTTTCTTATGTCGAATTAAAGATACATAATTTGGATGAAGATTATATATTTCAGCAATTTCCGGGTTTGTCTTTCCGCACTTTAATAGTTCTACAATCTCAAAAAATTGCGCATCTGTAATTTTAGATTGTGGATTTTTTTCACCTATAACACGTTGTCTTTTCTTCTCTAATTGTTCTTCAGTGAATTTAATGCCACCTAATCCTTCTCCACCTAAAGTCAAATTATAGCCATTATTATAAGAGTCATATTGCCAGATATACTGTTGCTCAATCTCACTCAATTCTTCCAATGAACATTCTATCTCCTCTAGAATTCCATATTCTAAGGTGAATTCATATTTACAGTATGCTGCTTGTAAATACCTATTATAATGTGTGCCACTCTTTAACATCCACATATGTTCCTTAATTCGTTTTAAATTAGAAACTTGCACATCTTTACCAATATAATACTTCCCATTGATTTTCAAATAGTAAATTCCGTACATGTTATCGCTAGATAAAGGCTTCGCTGCTGATTGCCCTATCAGCTATTCTCCTTTCCATCTATTGATAGTTAGAGAATAACCTGAATGAATGTATTCATCAATAATAAAACAGATAAATTTACAATAGGGGTTCCCAGCAATTAAAAGGGTTTTTCAATTGGTATCTCTACCAAAGGCCGCTATAAGTTAACGGATAATAAGGTTAATAATTTCACCACTTGCTGTCAATTTCCCTTGACCAGCTAAGTAAAGTGGATAGAAGAATCCACTATAGAATAAGTAACTTTCTAAGAACACACTTGCTACCATTGCCATGTATAACTCTTTTTTCGTTACTTCAGGCTTTAATAAACGACGATAGTAACTCGTAATAATACCAGCCTTTTTCTCAAGTAATGGATGATTGTCTACCCAGTCAAAAATATCATCGATTTCTTCTTCAGTAGCTAACGTTGTGAAAATATGGCTGTAACTTTTCGCATGTACTTCTTCCATAGCACCCATGAAAGCTAATACACTTTTTGCTTGTAAATTTTCAAGATGAACAAGTACAAGAGGCATACCTTCGCCACCTTGTTTCGTATCTAAAAGTGTTAAACCACCTAATACACGCTTATAAGCAATTTGCTCTTCTTTTGATAATTGCACCCAAGTATTTTTGTCAGATGAAACCGCAATTTCTTCTTCTGTCCAAAACTGAGCGATGTTTTGCTTCCAAAACATTAAACTGAAATCATCTTCTTTTTTATTCCAGTTAACAGCGCGCATTGAATCACCCCTATATCTATTATTGTTCTACTGAACGGTTAAATTTCCATCTAACAATGAAAAGCTAACCGTTTAGTAGAACAAACCAAGTATGAGCAGGGTTCATAACCCTGCTCATACTGTTGGGTTATTCATTTAGTATGGCCATATGCCATTAAACAGTACAAGCCACACACTCTTCCACGCTTAACTTACGTGTTCTTGTATAATACAGACTCTTTAAGCCTTTTTTATGTGCATAGATGTAGTAACGTGCTAATTCACGTGTTGAAATATCACTGTTAACGTAAAGAATTGTACTAATTCCTTGGTCAATATGTTCTTGAACTTCTGCGATCAAATCAATTAATTTAAACTGATTCATATCGTAAGACGATTTATAGTACCAGAACGTATCTTTTGATAAATACGGCATTGGATAATATGTTGTCGCATTCGCATACGTTCTTGACTCAATTTGGCTTACAATCGGCATTACGCTTGAAGTTGCATTTTGAACGTAACTGATAGATTGTGTTGGAGCGATGGCAAGACGGTATGAATTATATAATCCATTCTTCTTCACTTGCTCTTTTAAACTTGTCCAATCTTCTTTTGTTGGAATATGAATTCCATCAAATAGTTGCTGAACTTTTTCAGTTACTGGGCTGTAATCTGTCGTTTCGTATTTTTCAAAGTATGTGCCATTTGCATAATCAGACTTATCGAAGTCTTTAAATGTTTCGCCTTTTTCTTTAGCGATTTCCATACTTTTCTCAATAGAGTAGTAATTTAACATCATAAAGAATGTACGAGCGAACTCTTTCGCTTCAGCACTTTCATATGCGATTTTATTTTTAGATAAATATCCGTGTAAGTTCATGGCACCAAGTCCAACTGAATGAAGCTCATCATTTGCTTTTTTCACAGTTGGTGCATTCGGAATGATTGTCATATCAGAAACAGCTGTTAAAGCTTCCATTCCCGCATGCACTGCTTCACGAATTTCTTTATTTTCCATTACATTCACGATATTTAACGATCCTAAGTTACAGTTAATATCACGGCGGATAATGTCATCTGTACCGTAATCATTTATTTCAGAAGTTTCTTGAAGCTGGAAGATTTCTGTCTCGAATGTTCAACCGAGTTCGCTACTCCTCAGTCCGTTGCTCAAGCAACTGCTGTATGTCACCATACAGGACAGACTATATCATCACCTACAGCATTACCTGATTAGGTGCTCCGCTTTTCGAACGCCAATCGCTTGCGCTCTACTCCCATAAGGGATAGTCGTTAGGCTTTTACTTATCTTAATACTTCAGAAAGTCTCTTATTACTTTATGTTGTCCCATAACTCTGCTATACAAAATAATAAGATACATTCTGAACTTTTATATTTTCATTCTAAGATAAGATTTAGCACGGTAGGTTACCTCAAATTTGAGGCTTTCCCCGTTTAACGGAGTTTTCGACTAGCATTTCTACTAGAAGGTGCTACATATTTAACACAAGTTCGACATCTTCACAGTTCCAATATCCTTCAGTGGATGTTGGTTATTTGCATTTGATTTAAACATTAAGTATGGGTAACCAGACTCAAGCTGAATCATAGCGATTTTAATAAGCATATCACGTGCACTAATATCTAGCGGCTTCTTCTTCACTTTCGGATTGCTCATTAATTCATCGTACATTTCATCGATATCAATATCATCTAGATGCTTGCCATATTCTTTATACACCGTATAAGGCGCAAAAACATGGAAAGGTTCGTTTTTCTCAGCAAGCTCAAAGAACTTACTTGGAACGATAATTCCGATTGATAGAGACTGAATACGGCTCTTCTCATCGGCATTTATTTTTTTTGTATCAAGGAATTCAATAATATCCCAATGGAAAATGTTTAAGTATACTGCGCCGGCACCTTTTCGTTGGCCAAGCTGATTCGCATATGAAAACGAATCTTCAAGTAATTTCATAACAGGTACTACACCACTTGCAGCATTATCGATACCTTTAATTTGCTCACCGCGTGCGCGTAGCTTAGATAAGTTTAAGGCTACTCCCCCGCCGATTTTCGATAATTGCATTGCAGTATTAATGTTAAAGCCGATTGAATTTAAGCTGTCATCCATCTCTAACAAGAAACAAGACACCATTTCTCCTCTTCTGCTTCGTCCCGCATTTAAAAAGGTTGGTGTCGCTGGTTGGTAGTTTTGTTTTACAATCATGCTTGCGAAGTGTTTTGCCTTCGCAACATCACCGCGTCCTAAGTATAATGAAACAATTGCTACACGATCTTCATAGCTTTCTAAGTATTGTTTTTGATCATTTGTTTTTAACGCATAATCTTTGTAGAACTTAGATGCTGCCATATAAGATTGGAACTCGAAGTTTTCACCATAAGCGATGTTATATACCTCTTCTACTTCCTCCAAGCTATACTCGTCCAGAACGTTGTAATAGTAATCATGTTCTTTCATATACTCCATTCGCTCTGCCACGCTATTAAAATGAACGGTATTCTCTCTAGCTTCTTCCATAAAGACTTCTAATGCCTCTTTATCTTTATGAAGCTGATAAAAACCGTCCTGCATTTGCGTGATTTCATTATTCAGTTCAATGTGTCGCAATCTCCCGCACCCTTTCCTTAAAATATTCTACATCGTTATTTGTTCCTGATAACTCAAATTTTGATACAATAGGCACTTCATATTTAGCAGAAATTTTGTCAGCACTTGCACCGAACATGTCTCCCCAGTTACGATTGCCGCTTGCAGATACGCCTTTTAATTTTTCATTATTGCGCTCTAAAAATTCTAAAACACGTTCTGGTACGTTGCCAAAACCTGTTGTATACGTAATTAAAACAAAGTCTTCATCTATTACTAGATCTTCACCAATTTGAACGGCCGGCATATTTAATTTGTGAATGAAACGCTTCACGTTTCCTGTCATAGAATCATATGCAACTATCATTTCCGACCCTCCCTCTCCAATCTATACTCTCTGTATGTTGCTTCTTGATTTCTCTATATATTGTATTACGTTTCAAAATAAGACACAAGATATATGTATAAATTCTTTCTTTTTTTAAATTTTACTTTTCGACAAGATAGTCGATTTTTTTCAATACAATGACTATGAAACAACATTCTAAAACTCATGTCAATAAAGTGCTTTTCAAAAAAGTTGTCAACGAATTTAACCTTATTTTTAAAAAAGTTACCAATATATTTTGTCATAAAACGGCAAATGCTGGAGGAATATATTTCTCCAGCATCACGCAAAAAAGAACAGACATGAAACGATAATCTGTTCTAAAAAACGATTACATTTATCAATTTTAGTTTATTAAATATTATACATATACTTTCGGTTCGCGTTACATACTAAAAGATAACTATTATAGAAAAAGATTATTACTATGGAAATTCAACTTATTTATGAAAAGATTATTCAGAGTGCTCAATACGCAAAATATCTTTTACAAATATATGATGTGGATTTTCATCTTTATCAATCATTGTACATACAGGAGCTTCTTCATCAAAGTACACAATCATTCCTTCTACGTGCTGATATGTATGTTGAACTTGTACAGTTACTTTAATTTCTATAGCCTCTTCATATGCTCTTTTTATTTTTCGAAGCATTTTTTCCGAACACTTTCGTTTCTCTGGGTACATAACCATCCCCATAAACCTATTGCCGGCTCTGTCTTTCCACATATAATCCCAATGCGGTAATATACCTTGTTTAAAATCGCCCATAATTCTCCTCCCCTATAGTCTTCTAGTTACGAACGTGGCGTTTCTGAATATGTATAAATTACTTGTCCGCCGCGCTGCGCGTTCCCAATAATATGTTTAAAATCTTCACGCCCTACTACAACTTTCCTAAACGTATAAAATACATCTTTCGTTGCAACATACTCCTTTATTTCACCATTTTTCAGCTGATCCAAAATTGTATTTGCTAATTGCTCATCCATGTATTTCACCTCTATGCAATATTTTATTTTATCGTATATTCTTTAGGTCAACAACTGTAAAATTATCCAGATGCTATACCTTCATTTCATTTTCATTATTTGCAAACGATATCACTTTACTATATGTCCACTAAATATCATATACTAACATAGCTACTTCTCTATATCAAACATTTCGACATTCAATTATGCAAAGTTCCATACCACTATGCTACAATATACAAATAGAACTAGGAGGGATACTATGATTCGGAAAGCAAAAAAGACAGATGCGAAGCTAGTAGCGCCTTTATTGTATAACGCTCTGCACGAAATTGCTGAAAAAATCACTGGTAGCACAGTTGAGACAGAAGTATTACTAGGACTTGAAACATGGTTCTCAAAAGAGAGAAATCGACTGAGCTACGAAAACTGTTTTGTATATGAACAAGACGGTGATGCAGTTGGAGTTATTGTCGCTTATCACGGTAGTGAAGCAACAACGCTTGATACACCAATTGTACATTACTTAAGAGAATTACATAAAGATGAATCGATTACGTTAGAAAAAGAAGCTGAACTTGATGAATATTACATTGATACATTATCAGTTTCAAGTGCATATGGCGGAAAAGGCATTGGTTCTAAATTAATTGAAGCTGCTGAAATCCATGCAACTGAAAAGGTGTATGAAAAAATCGCATTACTTGTTAATTTAGAAAACAAACGTGCCTATTCACTATACGAGAAGCTAGGTTATAAAAAAGATCAAATCGTTATGCTCGTAGGCGAACCTTATGCACATCTCGTAAAAACATTAAACATCAAAGTTTCTATATCTTAAAAAGAAAGCACACGATTTATATAAATCGTGTGCTTTTATGTTAAATTTGTATGTAATGCATTACCATCCATCGCTTCGTGGAATGTATAGATTGTACATCCCCATGGCTTCCTATGTAAAATAGGAGAACCGGACCATCCCATTGCTCTCAGTTCCGCACCAATCATTGCATTCATGTAATTATGACCTATAAGAGCAATACTTCCGTGTACGAGAGCGTAACGATGTAATAAGTAAGCCGCTTGCCTTGCCCTCTCTCTTACTTCCTTATAAGACTCAACATCTTTATGGTAACCAAGTATCCATAATGTTCGTCCGATAAACATCCATACGTTAGGTTTACATTTCAACCCTTTCGGAGCATAAAAACTCGTCGGAACTTCAGCTTCCCTAAAAAGAGAATTTTGCATAAAGGATAAAGAATCCATTAATTCAGCTGCTGACTGTACAGCACACCTTTGATCACTCGTTACAATCAATTTTGCTACTTCAACCGCTTCCTTTGTTTCCATTGGTATAGGTGCTTGTTCTGTTGTAGTATGTAAGTCATATCCTTTCATCCATTCATGAAAGGATGTAACCGTCATTGGTTCTATAGTACGATCTAAGCGACCATGACGAATAAAAGAAATCTTCATTCTTTCCACTCTCCATTCATCACTTACGAACTCTATTATGTACTATTTTTTAATATCATACCACGCAAAAAAAGAAAGTTATACACCTTTACATATCCCCGCCACTCTCATTTGTGACCCCAGCATGTATACCATCCATCCCATCAAAATATGTAGTTGTTTCATGATGACGAATCTTTTTTAAATTTATATAAGAAAATACAAATAAAGTTAATGCTATAACACTCCCCACAAATTCAAACATCATTTTACCGCCTCTAATTTCTCCCGCTTTAGTAGGTTATTGTATATTTTTTATTATACCCCCATATAAAGATGTTCGCATTTAAACCGTTCTTTTTTTCTATTAATATGGAGTTCTTGCATATTTTCTTACAAAATGTGAATATTTTTCGAATTTTTACTTTGGAAACATTTACAAACTGGACAATATGGTTCAAAATAGGAGGAAATAAAAAAAACCAAAATTATTCTTTTTTTGGAAAACTGTAACAAGGAGAGTTGCTTATGCAGATCGCAGAAACTGGAGATATCATTGAATTTAAAGGTGGAATGCAAGGCCGTGTTCAAAAAGTAAATCAAAACTCCGTTATTGTAGATATAACAATTATGGAAAATTTTAGAGAACTAGATATGGAACCTCTTACAGTTGTAAGTCATAAAAACTATACTGTCATTAATCAAAATGCATAATATAATAGAAAAAAAGGATCTGTATAACATACAGATCCTTTCTTTCTATTATATATTAACGATTATCAATTGTTTCTGGATATAGATCATGGTTCATCATGCGGTAGTCTGCCATTTGTTCATATTTCGTTCCTGGGCGACCATAGTTGCAGTAAGGATCAATTGAAATCCCTCCACGTGGTGTGAACTTACCCCATACCTCAATGTAACGTGGATCCATTAATTTAATTAAATCATTCATAATAACGTTCATGCAGTCTTCGTGGAAGTCACCGTGATTGCGGAAACTAAATAAATATAGCTTTAAAGATTTACTCTCTACCATTCTTTGTTCTGGAATGTAGCTAATATAAATTGTCGCAAAATCTGGTTGGCCTGTTTTCGGACATAAGCTTGTAAATTCAGGGCAATTGAATTTCACAAAATAATCACGGTTTGGATGATTATTATCAAATACCTCTAAAATTTCTGGGCTATATTCAAATAAATATTTTGTATTTTGATTTCCTAGTAACGTTACATCTTTTAAATCTTCATCTAATCTTCCTGCCATTTTAAACATCCCTTCTCATTATACTCCGCGTTTATTTCCCCATACTAACGCATGAAGCTGCGGCAATACTTTTGCATCATTCATCTCTTTACAATTTACAGCTTTATCAATAAGCCACTCATACTTATCTAATAATTTTTTAATCAGCATCACATCATCCACTGTTTTTGTATCATCATTCCCTACTTGTAAGAAAAATGGTACATCTGGATAACGTTCGTGCATCTTAACTGCATACTCAAAGTCATAGTCATCAAATACTACTACCTTTAAACTAATATCTTTTCCTGCTAGTTTCTGAATAACAGCATCTAACTTCTGAAAATCAGTATTCATTGTCGAACTTGGTGGTTTTGGAGAAATCGTTATCTCATCAATTTGAAGTAACCAATCTTGCCATTTACTCCCTTGTGTTTCGATTGCCGTCCGCATTCCATTCTCTTTTAATATAGAAAGAAGAAACTCAATATTTTTCAACAATGCTGGATTTCCACCTGAAATCGTAACATGAGAAAAATTTTCGCCACCAATTTCTACAAGCTCATTCCATACGTCCTCTGCTGTCATCTGTCTAATTTGATCCTTAGCCGATCCATCCCACGTAAAAGCAGAATCACACCATGCACAGCTATAATCACAACCTGCTGTACGGATAAACATCGTCTTTTGTCCCACAACCATTCCTTCACCTTGAATAGTCGGACCAAATATTTCTAAGACAGGGATTTTACTCATCGAGCATCCACTCCCGTCTTACTTCCGCATAACTAGTTGGCGTCTCGAAAAGACGAACAAATTCAACGCGAGCTCCTTTATATTCGTTCGCACGATTATCTTTTATTAATGCTTCTGCCATCTTTTCGTAAATCCAAACGACCATGTTTTCAGCAGTCGTATTCATCGCTGGTAACGTTTCGTTTAAATAACGATGGTCTAAATAAATTTCTATTTCATTCTTCCAAATTTCTTTTATATCTCCAAAGTCAATCGCAAGACCTATTTCATTCACATATCCACTAATACCAAATACAACTTTATATGTGTGACCATGTAAGTTTTTACATTTCCCTTCATAACAGTGTAAATGGTGTGCTGCATCAAATGTAAATTCCTTGCTGACCATTACTCTTTTATTATGATATTTAAGCTGTTTGCGCTGAATATCCTTGTCCATTTTTTGCAAATTTTCTACGATGCGAAATCCAAAGAAGTTATCCATTAGTTACTCGCTCCTTCGCGCTCTTGTAGGTACGTATCTAATCCTGCTTTACGAAGTTGACATGCTGGACATTCACCACAACCATCACCAATGATTCCGTTATAACATGTTAATGTTTTTTCTCGAACAAACTCGAATGCTCCAAGTTCATCTGATAATTTCCATGTTTCCGCTTTATCAATCCACATAAGTGGTGTATGAATTACGAACGGATAATCCATGGATAAATTTAAAGTAACGTTTAACGATTTCACAAACACGTCACGGCAATCTGGATAACCACTAAAATCAGTTTCACATACACCCGTTACAATATGACGTGCTCCAACTTGTTTTGCTAATACAGCAGCAAATGATAAGAATAGTAAATTTCGTCCATCTACAAACGTCGATGGTAATTCACCTTCTTCATGTGTAATCTCCATATCCGTTCTCGTTAACGCATTTGGAGCAAGTTGATTTAATAGACTCATATCAAGTACCGTATGTTTAATTCCTAGCTCTTTTGCAATTTCTGCTGCACAATCAATTTCTAACTTATGACGTTGATTGTAATTAAACGTTACAGCCTCTACTTCTGCAAACTGCTCTATTGCCCAAAATAAACATGTCGTACTATCTTGTCCTCCACTAAAAACAACAACTGCCTTTTCTTTTTTCATTTCACTCATTCTCCTTCTCTACTACGAATAAGAAGAAAGAACGTTCTTGAACTGTCACAATAAAAAAACAAAACAATACCTAAAGATATTGTTGTTTCCATAGTTTTTTATAGAGGGAGTTCGCGAACCTCTCCCGTGCAATGCACGGAATTCCTTCTTTCATTGACAAAGCTTATTGTAACATATTGTATACTACCAGAAAAAATTTCTGACTTTTCCGCTATTTCTCATTTCATTTCTTTCATTTTATAGTATGATTAATTTAATGTGAGAAGAGAGGAGGCACCCTACTGAAACCCTTTATTATTTATCTCTTTTTAAATATATTATTCATCCTTGTTACCATGCTCGTATTCCATTTATTTTGGAATCAAAAAGGGAAACGCTCTCCTAAATTAAATTCAGCTATATTTATTACATTGTGTTGCCTCACTACCGTACTATGTATTACTTTCGGGGCAAAAACAAATTATGGATTTCAATTTGATATGCGCCATATCGTATTAATTGTCGGTACATTAACAGGAGGTCCTATTGCTGGTGCTTCCATCTTAGCTGTATTAAACATATACCGCTTCTTATTAGGTGGAATAGGTGTATTCCCATCCCTTATCGCTTCGGTTTTACTGTTTATTGTTCTACTATTAACATACAAACTATTTAACCGAAGTTCTAATCGTATAAAAATAGCACTCGCTATCTTTTACAGTCTCATATTTGGCTTAGGGTGGATACCATCTTTCCTTTCAGAGGTTACAAATAGTGCAGATTACATACCACATATTATCGTATACGAAATATGTACAATAATCGGAACAATCCTTACTTTATATTTGCTACACATACTACAAATGCAAGTTCGTCTTCAAAACGAACTTATGAATGCTGAAAAATTCCATTTAATTGGTGAAATGGCCGCGTCCATCTCTCATGAGATTCGCAATCCATTAACTTCAACAAAAGGATTTTTACAACTTTTGCAATCAAATACATGCACTGAGCAAGAGCGAAAATTATATATCGACATAGCCATCAACGGAATCGAACAAGCAAATCATGTTCTTACAGACTATTTAACTTTCGCGAAACCAAGTATTGAAAAAGAACAACAGTTACAAGTAGAGGAAGAATTATTGCACGCCTTATCTTTAATCACACCTCTTGCTAATTTAACAAATGTTCGTATCCACTACATCAAACAAAGTACATCTTTCTATATCGCTGGTGAAAAACAAAAACTGAACCAATGTTTATTAAATATTTTAAAAAACTGTATTGAGGCTATGCCTACAGGCGGTGATCTCGTACTTACTTTAGTTCCAGATCATAAACATATACAATTGTATATAAAAGATACCGGAGTTGGTATGGATCAAGAACAAGTAAAACGCCTTGGATCCCCTTTCTACTCAACGAAAGAAAAAGGGACTGGTCTTGGAATGATGGTCGTATTTAGTGTTGTGCAAGCTATGAATGGAAAAATTGATATTATAAGCGAAAAAGGAACTGGTACAACCTTTTTATTAACTTTTCCGCTCATACAAAAAACGTGATGAAATAATCATCACGTTTTTTCTGTTCCTTCAACTAATTCAGCAAAGGCTTTCACTTTTCCATGTGGTTTTTGATTTTCTTTACGTGCTTTCCAAGCGCGCTCTTCTTCTTTCTTTTTGTTGGACATACTTTTCAACTCCTTCTATTCTTTCTCCATGTAGTATTCCAAAATAAGAAAGAAAACTATGCACGTATCAAAAAAGAAGTGGTCTCCCACTTCCTTCTAATTATCGCTGTAAAATTGCGTGTTTCGCCTCTTTTAACTGCGTAAGATGTCTTTGTTCATGCAAATCAAGAAATTGAACCCACTGATACAAATTCAGATCATTAAAAACCGGATGCTTTAATCCATTTTCAAATAGATCTTTTTCATCTAGCACACTATGAAGCGCGTGTAATAGTTCTTGTCGTGAATGTTCTAGTAATTGAATTCCTTGCTGTTTTTTCATTAACGTTTCTGTTGGTTGCATTTGCTGAGGAGCTTCTCGTTTATGTGTGCGATCAAGCGTAAGTTGGAGGTCTTTAAATGGAGTCGTGTTTCTTTCATTTTTTTGTAAAGCATATACAAGGGCAGACGTGACGGATTGTTCAACTAAATGTAAATGATGCAAAATTTGAATAATACTCCATTTATCACGGCGCGGTTTTACATTCACTTCTGTATCATTTAACATTTCAATTTCTGATAATAGCGTGCTTCGGGTAGACTGTAACGAGTTCAACAAACTTTCTAAACTCACATCCATATTAGATTGAAGCATACTTCTTTCCCCCCTTTTTGTTGGTGAAAAAAGGTGCTCCTATTAGAAACACCTTTTAGTATTCTGAATTTTCTTTTATTATCTCATCATTTTCTCGCTATGTCGATGTTAAACATGTGAAAAAAAGCGCATGTTTTTTACAATTTTGTGTCGTCAATCGCATGTAGCCACGCTTCTATTTCTGTAATGACACTTTTCACACAACCTTCAGCAAATGGTGATGTTAAATTTGCAACTTCTACTAATTCCAAGAATGATTTACTTCCACCTTGTTGGCACAGAGTTACATAATCTTCCCACGCCTCTTGTCTATTATCTCTTGCACGTTTCCAAAATTGCAGTGCACAAATTTGTGCTAACGTGTAGTCGATATAGTAGAACGGCGAGCTATAAATATGTCCTTGACGTTGCCAAAAACCACCGCGCTCTAAATAATCATTATCTTCATAGTCACGATGCGGCAAATACTTTTTCTCTATATTACGCCATGCTGTCTTACGCTCTTCTGGTGATGCTTCTGGATTTTCATATACATAATGTTGATATTCATCAACAGATACACCATACGGTAAAAACAGAAGTGCTGAACTTAAGTGAGAGAAATAATATTTATCTGCATCTTCTTCAAAGAATGACTTCATCCATGGCCATGTAAAGAATTCCATACTCATAGAATGAATTTCACATGCTTCATACGTTGGCCAATTGTATTCTGGAATTTCAAACTTACGGCTTTCATATACTTGGAAAGCATGACCAGCTTCATGTGTTAATACATCAATGTCGCCAGATGTTCCATTGAAGTTTGAGAAAATAAATGGCGCTTTATAATTCTCAATATATGTACAATATCCGCCACCAGCTTTTCCTTTTTTCGCAACTAAATCTAATAAATCATTATCTAGCATGAAATTGAAAAATTCATCCGTTTCAGCCGATAACTCTTTATACATCGTTTTCCCATGATTAACAATCCAATCCGCATCTCCTTTTGGAGTTGGATTACCAGTAGCAAACTCAAAGTTTTCGTCGTAATACGCTAACTTCTCTACACCGATACGTGCTTGTTGTCGTTTTCTTAATTCCGTTGTAACTGGAACGATATAATCAAGTACTTGCTGACGATAATTCGCCACCATTTCCGCATTATAATCTGTACGGTACATTCTTGCATATCCAAGTTCAACAAAGTTTTTGAAACCTAAAGATTTAGCGATTTTCGTTCTCACTTTAACAAGCTCATCATAAATACGATCTAACTCTTCCTCATTCCCAGCTAAAAATCCGTAATATGCTTCACTTGCTACTTTACGTTCACTTCTTTCTTTCCCCTGCATAAATGGAATAAGCTGCGATAACGTTCTTTCTTCTCCTGCAAAGTCAATTTTTGCAGATGCTAATAACTGCGTATATTGTGAAGACAATTTATTCTCTAATTGTAAATCTTTCACGACATCATCAGAATATGTTTTTAAATCACACTCCGCTAAAGCAAATAATTGCTTCCCATAATACGCTTCTAATTCTTCACGGTATGGAGAATGTATTAACGCATGATAATACTTTGTACCATATCCTTGTACAACTGGAGAGAATTCATCAAAGAAATCTTGCTCTTCCTTATAAAAGGCATCTGTCGTATCGACAGAATGACGAATGTAACAAAGATTCCCCATTGTACCGAAGTCGTTGCGAATTTCGTTAATTGAATTGATGACTTGTTTTTGCTCTTCTACCGTTTTGGCGTTATCAAACTTCTCTAAAGCAACAGTAAACTTCTCTTTTAATTCTTCAATATTTGGCCGTTTATATTCATAGTCTTTAAATGACATGAACGAGCCTCCTCTCCATTATGTGCATCCTTACTATAATTCAATGCTTACTTACAAATCTCCTCTTATTCTTCAGCAAAATACGGCAGATCCTGTCATAATTACATATAAACAAAAAAGCCTTGGATTTCATTATCCAAAGCTCCTTTGGAACATACTATTACTTTTCATACTTTCCAATCTTTTTTAATAGATCAAGTAATTCATCCTTTTCCTCTTTCGTTAACATTTCAAAAGACTGATGTATAACTTGTTCATGCCCTGGAAAAATAGAAGCAATAAAGTTCTCTCCAGACTCAGTTAATTGTGCATAAATAACACGTCTGTCATTCGGGCACGGAATTCTCTTTACTAGTCCCTTTTTCTCTAGCTTATCTACAACATATGTAATGCTGCCACTCGCTATTAAAATACGCTCACCAATTTGCTGAAGTGGTTGACCACCTTTATGATATAACAGTTCTAATACAGCAAATTCAGTTGGATTTAACCCGTTACTTTGTATAGATTTATTTGTAGTATCCATAACAGAACGATGTACACGAGATAATGCAATAAATACTTTTAGAGATTGAGAAATATCTTCTCGTTCATTATTTGATGTCATACAACTTTCAACCCTTCACTTAAATTCTCAGTAATAAAAAGAAAAACAGTTTAGTACTTCATGTAAATTCCGAATGAGTATTCACTCATTCATTACCTCTCCCCAAATATATTATGAATGATTCTTGAATAAAAACATGACAATTTTAACATAGTTTATATATAATGATAATAAAAAAGAAGGAGTACCAAATTTGAAAGTCAAATTCCACAGCATAGTTTTATATATATTGCTTGTTATCCTACCAACGATAGGGATTGGTGCTACATTTTATTCATATCATTCGTATAAAATGAAGCAGGAAAACAAACTATCTGCTCACACGGTTCTCTTTTTATATAGAGACTATTTAGATCATCACCTTGGTGAAGCAATTTCCGCATTAGAAATGCTCTCAAAGGTCGTAGGAACCGAGACTGGAAATATAAATGGAGTAAAACAAATTGTACATGATACTGATGAAAACGATGCACGCTTTTCTGGTTTATATTACGCTACACCAGAAGGTATCATTACAGTCGCATCCGAAGGCGACCGACCACCTGTTGATGTCTCAGATCGTAAATATATTCAAGACGCGTTACAGACGAAGAAAACAACTATATCATCAGTCATTACGGATCGTGTTCTTGGACATCAAGCTATTATAATTGCTTCTCCCATTTTTAATAAACAGAAAGAAATCTCAGGCTTATTGTTAGCAAGTTTACGCTTTGACTACATTTCAGCATCTTTAAATGCCATTAAGCCACAATACCATTTTGAAGTAACTGATAAACATGATGTAGTTTTTCTCACCGATGATAATAAAGAAACAAGTGATGCGCATTCTAATATGCTTACTACCCCACTCCAAAGATTAAATTGGAAGGTCTCTGTTTCTCCATTGCCTATCCATCAAAAAACATTATATCAGTGGGTTTCAATAGAGTGTATAGCTACTTTATTTTTAATGTCTATTTTATTTTTACTTGCTCAATATATGTTGTTAAAACGTCAAACAAAACTGGAAAGACAACAAAATGAACTACAAAAAATTGAATTGGTTGGCACTTTTGCAGCTAGTACAGCCCACGAAATCCGTAATCCCCTTACCGGAATTAAAGGACTCGTTGCTCTATTGAAAGAGAAATATAAAGATGAACAAGATCAATTCTATTTTTCCGTTATCGAACAAGAAATAGAACGGATTAATGAAATTGTAAGCGAATTTCTTATTCTTGGAAAGCCAACTGCTATCATTGAACAAACATATGATGTGAGAAACATTCTAAATGAGGTAGCATTAATTATTCAATCTGAGGCGAATCTACATAACATTATATTCAATTTACATTTGCCAGACCATCCTGTTCATATCCGTTGCTCAAAAGACCATATGAAACAAGTGGTTTTAAACATTACAAAAAATGCAATTGAAGCCATGACTTCTGGTGACACACTAACTATTTCCGTAACGAACAATGAAACACACGCACAATTGCAAATTAAAGATACTGGAAAAGGGATTCCAAAACATATTCAAAAACACCTCTTTCATCCGTTCTTTACTAATAAAGATACTGGAACAGGTCTTGGGCTTGTCATATGTAAACGAATTGTAGAGATGTACAATGGGCATATTTTTATCGACAGTATAGAAAACGAAGGAACGACCGTTCATATCGAAATTCCGTTACACCTAGTATAATTATCCTTCTCCCAAAAGGGTAATTATACTTATTTCATAAAACCAGCTACAAGCATTCGCCAAAAATTACTCGATTTCCCTTCATACCCAATTTGAAAAATAGGTACCTTTATAATTGATAACCATTTTGGTGTTTGTTTTTCTTTATAACACTGGTACTGTAAAATAAGCTTGTCCAATTCTTGACTCACTTGAATCGTCTCCATACTATTTAACCCACTCGTTAAACCTAATTGAATCATTTCTTCACGTTTCATATGAATATCACGTGAAAGCTTTTCTAATGTGTACTTCCTTTTTACAGTAAACATTCATATCCCCCTTATTATACTTCCATGCTCTCTGCTTCACTTCTCCATCGGCCTTTTAACTACTTACATCATATTTGAATTTGAAGAATCAGAAAATTTAACATTTTCTCCCTGTAATTTACAAATCTTTACCCTCACTTTGAGAATTATTACAAATTATTCTATCTTTGTAAATACATTCGCAATAATAGACATTTTTTTCATCTTCTTTTTTTACAAATACCAATTAAATAGCGGATTTTCTATTTTCCATATACTTTTCTTCGACATTTTTTGTTTAATTTATATAAAAACGCAAAACATAATGATGATTGATAAAGTGCAATTTAATCATTCGGAATTTTGTTCATTCCTCACCGCTCGCAAATAGCCGGATAAAATAGAAAGGAAATATTTATATGCGCAAATATACGATTGCATTGCTTATATTTACTATGTTCTTACCATCCTTCTTATTTCCTGTTCAAGCAAAAGCTCATACAAACAAAGTTGCTATTGTCATTGATGACTTCGGCAATAATATGAAGGGGACTGATAAAATGTTATCACTTCCTATTCCACTGACTGTTGCCGTTATGCCTTTTCTCCCTTCTACAAAGGAAGATGCGATAGCGGCTCATAAAAAAGGGCACGAAGTTATTATACATATGCCAATGGAACCTATTAAAGGTAAAAAAGAATGGCTTGGACCAAAAGCAATTACAACTGATTTAAGCGACGAAGAAATAAATAACCGACTCGAACAAGCGATTCAAGAAGTACCACATGCAATTGGGATGAACAATCATATGGGATCAAAAGTGACTGCAGACGAAAGAATTGTAAGGCTTATACTTGCAGCTTGTAAAAAACACGGTTTATTTTATTTAGATAGCAAAACTAATCCTAAGAGTGTTGTCCCAAAAATCGGGAAAGAATTAGGAGTGCCTATTATTGAAAACCAATTATTTTTTGATGATGTGTATACAGCGGCACATATTTCAAAACAGGCCCAATTACTCATTAAAAAACTTCAAGAAAAACCAATTATGGTAGCTATCGGACACGTTGGACCTCCAGGTGAAATTACATCACATGTTATAGAGTCTTCTATCCCTAACATTCGTGAACATGCCGATTTTATTTTTTTATCTGATTTAGCATTATCTCCGCCTCCTGTTTCAAAATAAGATTCATTACTCACACTAAAAAAGGTACCAATCTGCATATAGCAAATTGGTACCTTTCCATCTTAAATATAATCTACATGGCTCACTCTGAATCCTTTTTTCTCTATTTTTTCGATTAATTGCTTCAGTCTTTTTTCATTTAACTCATCTGCTATATTTACGATAACGCGGCGAATATATTGATCACCGTTATCTAGCGTAAATAGTCCACCGATATTAAAAGCTTTCAACAATGTCCCTAGTTCTTTAATCGTTCCCTTACAATCTTGTGTTGCAATTGTTAATATATAACCACCCGTCCGCATACCGAATGAATCTTCAATAACATCAAATATATTGGAATGCGTTAAGATACCGACAAATTCATTATAGTCATTTAGCACAGCTAAAAATGGAAGCCGACGAATAACATAAAATGCTCTAAAAAAAGAATCCTTTTCAAAAATACATGCAGAGGAATCTTCCAGCATATGTTCCGTACTTAATTTCTCTAATCCGCTTTCACACTTTTTTTCTAAAAGATCTACTTTATAAATAATCCCCATGAATTTCTTTTCATCTTCTGCTAATACAGGGATTGCTCGAAATCCCGTTTCATTCATAATGTGCAAAGCCTCTTCACCTGAATCGCTTATTTTGCAAAATGTTACTTGCTGTTTTGGCAGAAAATGATATTTAACTCGCAAAATATGTTCCTCCTTACATGTCAACATGTAATCTATATATAATAAGGAGACCTATATTTTATGAGTAAAATTATTTTTAAAACGCTTTCATTTGTTTGTTGGCTTGTAACGATATCACAAACATTTTATATAACAGAGCTCTTTGCACCTTTTATCATTAACAACTTTACATGGTAATTCATTAAATATTCTATACCCTCTAGCCATTTTTTCGCTTCTTCTGGAGTTTTCCCCCACACAATCATGCCATAATTATGAACAAGAACTACTCCTCCACCTTCAATAAAATTCGGTACATTATTTTCTAATAAATCAGCAAATTTTTTCTCATCTTCTACAATGGGAATTGTCATTTCTGTTATACCTTCTTTTCCAAAAACACGTTCCACGCTACGTTTATCAAATGTTACTTCCCCTTCTTCTCCATATAACTCTGATATTAAATGGCTATCTACAGTCTGCACTTGTAAAATACATTCTGCACTACTCTTTTTATAAATATCCGCATGCATAAACGATTCTACAGCTGGTTTTTCTTCATTTTCAAATACTGGCTCACACATACAATTAACAACAATAAAGTCTTCTTCTGAAAATAACCCTTTATCTCTTCCCTCAACGTTTACTAAAAAAGTTAACGGCTCTTTTGACGTACAGAGTGATAAACTAATTTTTGTACCATAAAACCAATCACGAAGTGCCAATTCAGATTTCACATCTTTTAATTCATTCCATTTCTTTAGAAAAAATAACATTTCGTCACCCCCGGCATAATATTTATATAATGTTCGAATCCTTTCTATGTAAAAGGAGTATTTTTTGATTATTCTAAAAATTTAATTGAATTATCACACGAGAACGCCTTTTTGTCAATATAGTTTCACAGCTCTTCTTTAAAATGGGCCATTCATATATCTATACTCCTGTCTATTGCCCATTTCATTTTGTACATAAAAAATACGTTATTCTTATTAAATCAAAGAATAACGTATTTTCTCATCTTTTATTTCGTTATCGCGTTATCGCGTTATATAAAAACTGTGCATATTGTTCACGTGTTACGAAATCATCACCTAAAAAGTTTCCTTTTCCATCACCTTTTGATATATTATTATCCGCTAACGCTTTCACATATCCTTCTGCCCAATGACCAGTCGGTACATCAATAAAGCTCTCTACACTCTTTTCATTTCCCTTTAACTGGAATACTTTTTGTAATACTACTGACATTTCATATCGAGTTAATACTCCATCTGGGCGGAACTGACCATTATCGTATCCAGTCATAATTCCAGCTTGTGCAACTGCCTCAATAGCCCCTTCATATGCATTCCCTTTCGTATCTGTGAACTTCCCTTTCTGTTCTAGATTACGCTCCAGTTTCAAGTACTTTTGTATTAAAACTGCTACTTGACCGCGCGTAATATTGTCACCAAATCCAAATTTTCCATTTCCATAGCCTACAAATAATTTTTCTTTCGCTAAATGATTAATTGCTTTCTCTGACCAATGACCCTTTGGTACATCTTTAAACTCTATTACTTCTTCGGCTACTTTTTCATTTACAACCTTTTGAATCACAGAACCAGTGAAGAAGATTCCTGTATCCGCAAATGGATCTTTCACTCCAAACTCATATACTTTCTCACCTGGTGTGTTCCATTTCACTACACCATTACTATACGTACCACCATCACTCTTCAAACGGATTTTTGTAGATACCTCGCCGTCTTTTTCGTATATAGGTACTTTTACTTCTTTATTTACTTCTGTATCCTCTAGAAAAACTTTTTGGTTTTGAACATTAATATAAGCTTTCTTACTTAGTTCTATTACTGGTCTAACATCGCGGATTTCATTTGCAACAAAACTTAAATATACTAACTTATTCAACTTACTAACTGGCGATAAGTCTGAAATATAATTTGCTTCTAAATCAAGTTTTTGTAAGTTTACTAAACTAGATAATGGCGTAATATCTTTTAACTCATTGTTAGGTAAATCTAGTTCTGTAAGTTGAGTCATTTTAGTAAGTGGTGTCACATCTTCTATTTGATTTTTTCCGATAAATAATTTATTTAATTGATTCATTTGATCAATACCCGATAAATCTTTAACTTTATTACGCGTTAATACTAAGTCCTTTAAAGGTAATGAATATAACGGTTTAATATCTTCGATTTGATTACCAGCTAAAGTTAAGTATGTTACATTTTTCAACGCGCTTAATGGAGCAACATTCGTAATTTTATTATTTGCTAAATTCAAGTAATCTAGTTGTTCCATTTTCGATAATGCTGTTACATCTTCTATTTGGTTTCCTGATAGATATAAACTTTTTACATTTTTCATCTCAACTAATGGTGCAACGTTTGTAATTTTATTATTACTTAAATCAAGAGATTCTAAATTATCCATCTTAACAAGTGGCGTTACATCTGAAAATTCATTACCACGCAAAGCTAAATGATTTAATTGCTTTAAGTTCGCAAAGAACGACGGATCTGTTATCTTTGCATTCGCAACTGTTAAAGATTTTAAATTTGGCATATATTTTAATGCACTATAATCAAGAATCTCATTCGTATTTAAAAACAAGTCCTTTACTTGTAATAACTCTTCTTTCGTAATTGGTGTATTTAAATCTTTTCTATTAAATACTTTTTTATTAACAAGTTCTCTTAATTTGTTATCTGTTATCATATTTTGATTATCAACTGGATAATCCGTTCCCGTATTGCCTGAATTAGAGTTATCATCTGGTTTCTCTGCTTCTTTGTCACCTACAGTTGGATCTTTTATTTCAAATTGAACTTGATATTTATGATCGTATCCAATAGCCGGAATAAGTATATGCATTTGCATATTGTGCTTCTTCTCAAACTCGCCAATTTCAAATTGAACTACTTTCGTTCCATTTTTCCTCTTATCTTCTGACAAAACTTTCACATCATGAAATACACCTGGTTGGTTTTTATCTTCTATTCTAAGATATTGAAAATAATCGCTATCTTGTATTGTTACAGTAACAATTTTTTTCCCGTCTGCAATCGCTACTTTAGGATCTTTTATATATTGAGAAACCATAGATGGCTCGTCTTTTTGGTCCTTATATATTTTAATCTCAGTATCGTATGTACGTTCACTAGCTGCTACGACCGATTGATTTGCTTCAACTTTTAGTGCTGCTAATGCTGGAGTAGAGTATGCAGCAAATGGAATTGCTAATGTTGTCGCTACTACTAACGCCTTCATATATTTTTTTTTCAAAATAATATCCCCTATCATATATATATTAATTGATAACACTTATCATTTACCTACAAATAAATGATAATGAATCTCATTATCATTGTCAATAAGAATATTACATTAAATTTATATTTCCAAAGAAAATAATAAAAAGGCCCTTTATTCAGAGGGCCTTTTTACTTATCGTATGAAGAATTTCACTTTTTTCTTTTTCATTAATAAAACCAATTTTTTGCAAAATATTTGCATACAATACAAGTTTATTATATATCCGTTCTGACATACTTTCCCCTTCTTTCCTTCGACCAACTTTTTTTGTATTGGTAAATTATATGAAAGAGATGAGAAAATGTGTCCACTTTTTGCATAAATCCAAATCTTTTATCCCGTTTTTTGCGGACAGTAAAACTCCCACCTCAAAATCAGGTGGGAGTTCAATTTATTTAGCAAATCGTCCATTGAATATTATGCTTTTTGACTTCCTCTTCAAAACTATAAGGCATTTTCTTATCACAAATTACATGTTGAATACGCGAAAATGCTGCTATTCGGTAATTTCCTTTTACCCCTACTTTTGTATGATCACATAAAATATATGTTTTCTCAGCTAATTTCAGCATTGCTTCTGACAGTTTCGCCTTTTCTAATTCAAAACTAGAAACCCCAAAACCAGGTAACAATCCATCAATCGACACGAATGCTTTATGAAAATGAAATTGCTGGATTACTTGCTGTGAAATAGACCCTGACACACGTGAATGCTTTGGAGATACTTTTCCACCAATAAATAAAACTTCACCGTGAAACATCTTTTTATTAATAGAAGAAATTAATTGTGTTGCTACTGGAAATGAACTTGTTACAATCGTTAAATTTTTACGGTGAACAAGATATGGCACCATTTGAAGAGGTGTACTTCCGTCATCAATCGCAATCACATCTCCATCTTCCACAAACGTCGCTGCTTTATACCCAATTCTCTTCTTCTCTTCTATATGCAGCATCTCTCGTTCTAACATTGGTGCCTCTATTCCAGCTCCCGGAAGTTGGACGGCTCCACCATACACTTTCTTCAACTTCTTTTCGCGATCCAATTCTTCTAAATAACGGCGAATCGTCTCTGTCGATACAGCAAACTCTCTCGCTAACTCTGAAACTTTTACTTTCCCTTTAAACTCTACCTTCTCAAGAATGGTTCGCTTTCTTTCTTCACCTACTACAGACATAGCCTCACCCCATTGATTTCTACCTCATAAACTACCTTACTTATACAAAGTTATAACTTTCTTTTTCAGTAAAAACTTCTTCATGAATATGAATACCACGCTTTACTAGTTCATCAAAAATAATTTGTGGCTTTACAAAAGCTTCCTCAGGTGTCACAACACCAACTTTATTTACATTTCCATTTGCGATTAACTCTGTAGCAATCCCAAACGGAATACCGACGTTTCTCGTATAAGCTCTTAATTTTTCCCACCCTACAACAGATCCATCAGATAACGGGTGTGTATGATATAATACGTGCCTTTGTTTCTCATTATTTTTCATACCTATTACTTCTACATGAAGTGCATAACCATAAATTTCTGTTTCTTGTCCCTCTTTCGATTGCAATAAATACTTCGAAATACAATCCATAATACCGATTTCTTCTCCATTTATTTCAACTTGATCATTACGCAATATACCGTAATCATATAACGCACGTACGAGTTGCATATTTTGCTTTGGCCACGTCCCTCTCGTCTCTATCAGTTTGACGCCTTTATTTTTCAGTGCTTTTGCTAACGTAATCGTTTCAGAATGCGGGATTATATACTGCGTTGTCTTACCATAAGGCGCCGGTAATTCTATTTCTCTCGGACGCGCAAACGGAGGTACTTGCTTAAACTCACCATCCTCATACACTGTACGCGATGGTAAATGTGGATCGTATTCATATGTCGTTGTTTCTGTAATTGATGCAGAAAAAGCAATCGGGCGATACGAACCGTGGCTGACACGAACTGATTCTACAGTATCTAGCTGATTTGCTGCATGCATTGCCATCATTTGCGTTACACCTGGCGTCATACCAAAACCAGGTAAACATGTTTTTCCGTTTTGAACAAATATAGAATGTGAGTCATTTTCTTCACCAAACCCATTCAAATTCACACCGTGACAACCTGCTTCTGCAATACATCGAGTTGACAAACCATTTAGCTTTATCGTCGTGCCATCCATTACAATGTCATAGCCCTTCATTTTTGCAACCGTATCCTCATGATTCGTTACATCTACTTTCACAAAATCAACCCGAGGATCGTTGAGCCATTCTACTACTTTCAGGCCCTCTTCTTCATTAAAATCAGCTACTGTAATCGTCTCAAAAGATGAAAATTGCACTAAATCTAAAATTGCTTCACGACAAATTTTACCTGCTCCACCTAAGCAAAATACTTTCAACCTATAACAACTCCTTTAGCAATACTATCAACTAAACGATTAATATCTGCCTCATGTACATCACCGATATTTCCAATGCGGAATGTATCTACTTTTGAAATTTTACCTGGATAAATAACAAATCCATCGCGCTTTAATTCATTGTATAACTGCCCAAAATCAAACCACTCTTCTGGATAAATGAAAGATGTAATAATAGGCGATTGATATTTTTCATCTACTAGTGACTTAAATCCGATTTCTCTCATTCTATTCACTAATAGTTTTTGATTGTTATAATATCGATTGTAACGCGCTTTTACTCCGCCCTCTTTTTCTAATTCAAGTAGTGCTTGATAAAAAGCATGTACAACATGTGTAGGTGACGTAAAACGCCATTTTCCATTTTGATTTTCCATCGTCTCCCACTGATCGTATAAATCTAATGATAATGAACGTGCCTGCCCTTTACATTTCAACAATTCATCGCGCTTTGCAATAACAAAGCCAAACCCAGGAACCCCTTGAATACATTTATTCGCACTACTAATTAGAAAGTCAATTTGCAACTCAGCAATATCTATTTCAATACCACCAAAACTACTCATTGCATCAACTAGTGTTACTTTTCCATATTGCTTCCCTAATTTACATACATCTACAATTGGATTGATAATACCTGTTGTTGTTTCACAATGAACAACTGCAATATGTGTAATCTCTTTATCTTGTTGTAATATCTTTTCTACTTCTGCAATATTAGTAGGCTCCCATTCTTCCGTTTGACTAACCACCACATCTATATGTAACATCTTTGCCATTTGTACAATTCGCTTACCGTACGCACCATTTGTACAAACAAGCAATTTTCCATTTTTAGGAATAACAGAACCGATTACTGCTTCAACTGAAAACGTACCGCTTCCTTGCATGAGAACAGTCGTATATTTCTCTTCTTCCTTCGTTGCTAACGATACAAGTTTAGCTCTTACATCTTGCACCATCGTGTTATATTCAGCATCCCACGTACACCAATCGTATAACATAACTTCTTTTACCGTTTTTGTTGTCGTTAATGGTCCTGGTGTTAATAATAAGTAGTGATTTTCAGTCATAATCCTATTCCCCTTTTATGAAATAATAAGTTCTTGTTTCTCGATATGTTCCATTACGCTTTCGAGTTCCTGCATCGTTTCTATCGTAAAGTGCGCTCCATTTTCAACGAAACGATTGCGAACTATTTCTATTTTTTCACGAAGTTCTATCGAATCCATATTCTCCACTTCTTCTTCCATTAAACCAAGCTCGCTACTGCCAAGAATGACACCAACTGTCCACATTCCAGCATTTCTTCCCTCTTTCATATCCGATACCGTGTCTCCAACTTTTATCATATGATTCATTGGATATACCCCAAGTTCCATCGCATTTTTATAACACATCCACGGATATGGACGACCAGCTGGAACATCATCTGGCGTTACAAGAAAATCAGGTTTATACCCTTGTAGCGCTGCTTCTCTTGCTACAATATCCATCATTTCTCTCGTATAACCAGTCGTTGAACCAATTTTAATTCCTCTTTCACGTAAAGAAGCAATCACTTCTTTTACTCCATTAATCGGCGACGCATAGCGCGGTAAAATAGCGAAGAGAATTTCTTCAAATTCTTCATACATCTCCTGAATATCTGCTTCTGTTGGTAATTGTCCGAAAACACGATTCCACTCACTCGCAATACGAGGCATCTCTGTTAATGCCCTAACATGATCAATTTTCAATAACCCCATTGGCTTACGAGCTTCTTCTGCAGTAATTTCAACACCGCGTTTATGGAAAATCTCCATAAATACTTCCAGTGGTGCAAAACATCCATAATCAACTGTCGTACCCGCCCAATCAAAAATAATTGCTTCTATTTTCATTCAATCCATCACCCTTCTTATTTATCTTTTTTGCCATTGTGAAGTTCGGTTACGAAGTGCTTTCGTTCCCCATTCATATACAACTCTTACTACAATATTTGTAACAACAATAAGTACACTCATGGCAGCTGCTGGTGCTACATTTCCTGCATCATCCATGTTTACAATTGATACAGCAGCTAGTTTAAAATCAGCTGCATATAGGAATACAACTGCCGAAACAGTTACCATTGAATTTACGAAGTAGTACATTACCATTTCTAAAATCGCCGGTAAACACATCGGTACTGTTACTCGAAAGAATGTTTTATAAAACGGAATTCCCATCGACTGTGAAACAAGTTCAAACTCTCGATCTAATTTCTTTAAAGCTGTTGTTGCCGTAACAAATGTTACAGAATAAAAATGAATAATATTGACTAGTACTAGCACAGCGATTGTTCCGTATAGAGAATGAAACGGATTCGTTACGGAAAGTCCAAAGATTTGTATGGTTGGTTGACTAAAGAAGAAGACATAGCCTAACCCAAGTACTAAACCTGGTATCGCTAAAGGGACGATAGAGAAAAAGTAACCTGCTTTTCGGAAAAATTGTAGCTGATCTATTTTTTCAATCGCATAAGCGAACATAAATGTTAAAACCGCTCCAATAACCGCTGTGATTGCTGAAACAATTACGCTGTTTTTAAACGCTTCAAGTCCATCTCCTGTTAAACTGGAAAAGTTAAAATGCTCAAATGTAAAGCTCATATTATATGGCCATACTTTCACACTTGCTGCAATACCAACTGCCACAAATAATAGAATGATCATAAGCGTTACTACGCTACAGTATACGAATGAAATAACATCTCGTTTCTTATTATTTATTATTCTGTAAGGTACTGATTTGGAAGATAAGAGATTCGCCTGCTTTCTTTGCGTAATACGATCAACTGCAAATGCAAATATAGCAGGGATTAATAAAATCATTCCGACAGTTGCACCCATCGGCATATTTTGTTGCCCAATTACTTGCTTATATACATCAGTAGCAAGTACATTATATTGTCCACCAACAATTTTTGGTGCCCCAAAATCAGTGAAACTAAGTGTAAACACAACGAACATCGCACTAATTAATCCGTACTTTACACTAGGTAAAGTAACAGTGAAAAATTGCTTTATTTTACTCGCTCCTAACATATTAGAAGCTTCATATAAACGATAATCAGAGCCTTGAAAAGCAATTAATAATATAAGAAAAGCTTGCGGAAATGTATACATAACTTCAGCAATTACAATTCCTACTGGCCCATATAAAGGGATTTGTATCCCTTCAAACAAACCAAACATTCCTTTCGTTACTAACCCTTGATTACCAAATAAATATGTCAGTGCGATACCGTGCATCATCGTTGGTGCGAATAGTGGTAACAACGCGATATATTGGAATACACGCTTCCCAAACACATTCGTACGAGCAATCGCATAGGCGTAGGCGAAAGCGAGTGTCACTGCAATAATTGTTGTCGCGCCCGAAATCCATATCGTATTTTGTAATGATTGAACTAGCGTTGGTGTTGTGAAATATTTACTGAAATTCGCAACACCAATGAAAGCTCCATCTTTATCGTAAAAAGCTTGTGTAAACAATTGTAATAGAGGTAATACAAGCATGATCAAAAAAGCAAGAAGCATACCAATAATTAATAGTCTTTGTATCCACTCTTCTTTACCAATACGTCTCTTAATCTTTTTTTTCGTACTTTCTACCTTGAAATTTTCTAACATCTCCATCTATACAATGACCTTCTTTCCATATGACAACATATGATTTTCTGAGAAAGAGATTTGAATCGGCTTTCCTTTTCTAATAGCGGTTTTTTCTACTTCTGATGCCAATATATCCACTACAATTTTCTCGTTATAAAGATGTGTTTTCTCTTCTACGACTCGCACTTCCGTCCGATATACAGATCCACGAAATTCCATACTTTCCACAACCGTTTTAATACCATCATTTTGTACAATTGTTACATGTTCAGGACGAATTGCATGCTTTTCATTATTTTTCGAAAAGAAATTAATAGAACCAATAAAATCTGCCACAAACGGATTGGCTGGTCTTTGATAAATCTCCTCTGGTGTTCCAATCTGCATAATTTCCGCATGATTCATTACAACAATTTTATCAGCCATCGTTAATGCCTCTTCTTGATCATGCGTGACCATAATAGTTGTTACTCCTACTTTTTCTTGTAAATCACGCATTTCTCTACGTAACTTTTCACGTACTTTTGCATCTAAAGCAGATAACGGCTCATCCAGTAACAAAATATCCGGAGACAGAGCGAGTGCACGTGCAAGTGCCACTCGCTGCTGTTGTCCACCAGACATTTGAGCAGGATATTTATCTTTTACATTCAGTAAATCAACTAGTTCCAACGCCTCTAGCGCTTTCTCTTTTACTTCTGCTTTTCCATATTTTTTTGTCTTTAAGCCGTATTCAATATTTTCAAGTGCTGTTAAATTCGGAAATAATGCATACGATTGAAACACCATTCCGAAGTTCCTCTTTCCAGGAGGTAATGCTGTAATATCTTTTCCATTGACAGCTATACTACCTGTTGTTGCCTCTTCTAGCCCTGCTAAAATTCGAAGCAATGTCGTTTTCCCACAACCACTTGGGCCTAATAAACATACAAACTCATTTTTTTTCACAGTAAAAGAAATATCTTTTAACGCTGTAAATGCATCAAACTGTTTTTGAATGTGTTGAATTGATAAATATTCGCTCATTTTTTCTCTCTCCCACTCACTTACTTTTTCGGTTCTGCTTTTTGGCCAAACTCTTTTTCCCATTTTTCTAAAATTTTATCGCGATTTTCTGCTGCCCATTTAAAGTCATTCTTTTTGTATAACTTTTCTGTTACATCTTTAGGGAATCCATCTGGAAGTTTATAATCATTTTTAATTGTCGCAAATCCATTTTTCTCGAAGTATAACTTCATTACATCATCAGTAATTGCCCAATCTAAAAATGCTTGCGCTAATTTTTCATTTTTTGCATTATCTTTTTTAATAAGTGCGTTCGCTTCTACTTCCCATCCTAATCCTTCTTTCGGCAATACAACTTCAACTGGTGCACCTTTTTGTTTCTCTTTCAAAGCACTATAAACCATCGATACGCCCACTGGATATTCACCCGCGCCTGCTAATTTCGCTGGTTTTGATCCTGAGTGAGTATAAGTTGCCATATTATCATGAAGTTTCTTCATGTAATCCCAGCCTTTATCTTCACCCATAATTTGTAACCATGCAGAAACTGTTAAAAATCCTGTTCCAGAAGAAGCCGGATGTGGCATAACAAGCGTTCCTTTATATTCTGGTTTCGTTAAGTCTTCATATGATTCTGGCATCGGTAAATTTTTCTTCTTTAATTCTTCTTTATTTACAGCAATCCCCGTCATAAATGCCGTATTACCTACCCATTTTTCTGGTTGCTTATCATCTTTAAATTGCGTGAGAACACGATCTGCTCCTTTTGGAGAGTATCCTTTTAACATATCTTTTTTATCTAAAGCTAGTAGACTAGACGCTGCTGTTCCCCATACAACATCTGCTTGTGTATTTTTTCCTTCAGCTAGCAATTTCGCTGTAATAACTCCAGTTGAATCACGAACAATGTTCAGTTTTACATCTGGATACTTCTGTTTAAAAGAATCAAGATAAATTGGTACAAGTTCTTCTTCAATCGCTGTGTAAACAGTCAATGATCCAGATAATTTATCATCTTTCACTTTTGCCCCAGCACTTTCTTCCTTCTTTGCACCACACCCCATTAATAACGAAAATACCATTCCAGTCGCTACAGCTTTAAAGATTGTTTTTTTCACTGTCTCTCTCTCCTTTTATAAATCTTATGTACAATTCAAATATAAACAACTAGTGTAAAAGCAGTATTAAACCAACATTAATCTTTTGTTTGTTGTTTGTTTTTGTGTAATACGTTGCTACTTCTATGTTTTTTCGCATTTTTCTGCTAATAATGAACACTAAATTTACAAATAATTAAAAAAACCTTTATAATCCCACAAAAAAATGAGGCGTTTGTAAAAAACGCCTCATTTTTGTTTACCTTTTTTTGAATTACGATTTGCATACTTCGCGCTATTTTCTCCTTCATACTCTAATGCAAATTCTGCATCTGGTAAGCTTCCTTTCGGAGTTTTATTATTATTGATTGCCGCATTTTGTTTCACTTTTCTTTTTACCAATACATTCACCTGCTCTCAAGGATTCACTTTCTACTCTAGTTTGAATCAACACACAATAATTATTACTGGCAAGTGTTAACAAGTACATAAGAACTGCTAGATGGAAATACTACCTATGAAGAAAGCATTATAAAAAGGAGCAATTATTATGAAGAAGAAAGATAAAATTCAGTCACCAATTTTAGATGAAACGCTCCCGCATCAAATGAATTTCCCATCTTTTAAAGGAACAGGAAAGAAGATGCAACAACCTTTCATAAATCAATATGACGTCGTAATCGGAGACAGTAAATATGATTCCGAGAATAGTCCACTTCACAATTGGAGTGATGAAGTAGATCCTGCCATTATGGCTGGAGAAGAATGGATCCATCCTACAAATGATATTGGATGGATTTCAGAAGAAAATCAAGAGTTGCTAAAAAAAGAAGTAACGAATAAGAAGGATGCTTTTATGCATCCGCAATTTGGCATTAACGACTAAAAAACCATTCTACCTAACGTAGGTAGAATGGTTTCATATTATCCAATAATAATTCTCTCTTTCGGGTATTTGTAGCGAGGTGGCTGTTCTCTTCCACCACTAGCTAGTATAAATGTTAAAATACCGACACGCCCGATAAACATAAGTACAATGAGTACAAGTTTACCAACCGTTGTTAAATCTGGCGTAATACCTGTCGATAGGCCTGTCGTCCCGAAAGCCGAACACACTTCAACAATTAAACTCATAAGCGGTACGTTTTCCGTAATAGATAAAATAAATAGCGCTGTGGCACATAATAAAATCCCCATCGTCATAACGACAGATGCTTTCAGCACGTCCTCTTCATGTAGCTGACGTTTAAAGACTCTAACCGTTCTTCCGCCTCTTGCAAAAGTGTATAACGATAATATGCTAACAGCAAATGTTGTTGTACGTATTCCGCCCCCAACCGAACTTGGAGATGCTCCTATAAACATTAATATACTCATAAATAAAAGCGTCGGTTGTGACAATTCACGTATATCCATTGTAGCAAGTCCACCACTTCGCGTCGTCACAGATTGGAATAATGTATAGAAAACTGTTTCATGCCATGACTTTCCTGCTAAAAAATGATTTCGTTCTAGTAAAAAAATCATGATTGTTCCAACGACAACGAGCGCAAAAAATGTTGTTGTCGTCAATTTTGTAAATAATGAAAAGCGAAATAGTTGCTGTTTCCTTTTACTAAGGAATTGTTTCACTTCCATTAATACCGGGAAACCAATTGCCCCTAAAATAATAAGCAACATATGAATCATTTGAACAATGTAATCTTTTTTATACGGAATTAGTGATTGTCCTGTTAAATCAAATCCGCCGTTCGTAGTTGCACTAACAGCCGCAAAGAAACCGTGAAAATAAGCTTCTTGCCAAGTTGGAAAGTAAAGTAAGAATCTTGTACCTAATAATATTGCTCCAATAAGTTCTATCGAAATAATTACAATTAAAATAGAGCGCATCAATTCTACAAGGCCTGATAAATTCCCTTGATTATGGTCTGCCATAATGAGCCTTCTTCTCTGCAAACCAATCTTTTTCCCTGTTATAATCCAAACGAACGTACCAAGTGCCATAATTCCTAAGCCGCCTAATTGTAAAATAAGGGCTAACATAATAATCCCTGCCGTAGTAAATGTATCTGAAATCGTAACAACAGACAATCCCGTAACACTTACCGCACTAACAGATGTAAAAAGGGCATCAATAAATGTCCATTTCACACCAGCCTTCGTAACAAACGGGAAACTAAGCAATATCACCGATACAACTACTGCTAATAAATAAAACAAAACAATGAGTTGTACAGGACGTAATTTTTGTAAAAACTTTTTTATATCTCTCATTCCATCACTTCGCTACCTTTTTTCTATCGATTAAATAAAGAAAAATCTTCACTTTCTTTATTTGTAAATAACTGCTCAAATAATTTGGCAAATACCATTCCATACACAGTCCCATTACCTCCATACGGTAATGCGTAAAACAAATTATGTATCTTTTTGTCTTCTTTTAAAATAGGGAGACCGTCATGGCTACCACCAAATGCTGCCGCCCAATAGTACTCTGCCTGTATATTCTTATACTGCGGGAACATCTCTTTTACAATGTTAATAAGGAAATCACGCTTATGCAATAATTTCGTATCACCGATTGTTTGAATTTGCATCGCTTCATCTAATCCACCTACAATAATACGGTTTTCATACGTTCGAAAATATAAGTAAGGCCGTGCTGTTTCCCAAATTAATGATTGTTCGTGCCAGCCTTCAAATGAATCTACCTTATTTGTCACAACTGCATATGATGTTTCCACTGTTGTATTTTTTTCTTTCTTTCCGAAAAGTGTTTCATAACCTGTCGCCATAATAATATTCTTTGCTACAACTTTATTTCCTGTTTTCGTGTAACAAATTAAATCATTTTGGCGTTTTTTTATATGTACAGCCTCTGTATGCTCATGTATAGTAGCACCCATTTGATTTGCTTTATGCAAAAGGCTATGCGCTAATAAATACGGATTCACCTCGGCATCACCATGCGTATATAACGCTGCTTGTTTTGTGAATGAATACTTCTTCATCATATGTGAATCGGTAAAATATTCAACCGGGAATCCATAATGGCGTAACGTATTATATTCTTCTTGTAAAAACGATACGTCCTCATTGCTACTTGCATAATACAAACTACTTCGCGGAATAAACTGGGGATCAATATCGAGAGTCGGTACAACTTGCTCCATTGTCCGTAACGCTTCGTAACAAAGCTTATATGCTCGTACCCCTTTTTTTTCACCAAATGTATGGATCAGTGAGGTTAACGATTTATCATGAAGAAATTGGAGTAAACCTGTATTAGCAGCTGTGCTACCGCATGCGATTGCTCTTTTTTCAATGAGCGTAACACGCATTCCAATTTTCGCTAACGAATACGCTATATGAGCACCTGCTTCTCCGCTTCCGACTATAAGCACATCACATATCATATCATTTTCTAACGATGGATAACAAGGTATAGAAACTCCTGTATTCCAAAACAACTTACCAGTCATAAGTTTCATAATTATACTCCTAAAATATAAATTTCTCCTTTCTATGTTTTGTTATTTCCCATAAAAAAATCCAACTAACATACGCTAGTTGGATTTTTTTATTTTTAATTAGAACGCTCCTCCAGCCAATTTCCAACCGTCGGATATGTTTGTTTTACCGCTGTTCCACCGTAAACGATCGACATATGTCCCGTTGGTAAACATACATATTGTTTATCTGTACTAGAAATATGATCTAGCAACGCTTCTACTTGGCATGGCAGTGCGATATGATCACGTTTCGCAGAAATATTCAAGACATTCGCCTTAATATTTGCAAGGTCTACCTTTTGTCCGCGAATAACGAGTTCACCTTTCACTAATTTATTATTTTGATAAAAATCGCGAATCCATTGTCTATACGATTCACCTGGGAATGGGATACCGTCACCAACCCACTTTTGAACTAATTTCCAGCTTTCGACGAAGCGCTCATTTTCTGAACGATCGAGTAAAGCGACATATGGACCTACAAAGTTTGTGATTGGTTTTAACATCTTATTTCCGAAATCAATCATTTCTGGCGGAATATTTCCAAATGTATCAACCGCTTTATCTAAATTGAAATATTTCTCATCTAATAAAGGACCGTATAATCCTGTTTCAGAGAAATCAAAAGGACTTGTCATAAAAATTAAGTTGCGAATTGGCATGTGTGGATGAAGTGCTGCATAAATAGAAGTTAGCGTTCCACCCATGCAATAACCAAGTAAAGAAATCTCGTCCGATTTCGCAGTTCGCATTACTTTTTTTACTGCTTTTGCAATATAGTCGAACACGAAATCATCAAATTTCAAATGACTATCTTCTAAACCAAATGTGCCCCAATCAAGCATATACACATCAAAACCACGATCTACTAAATATTCCACTAAACTATTTCCTGGAGTTAAATCCATAATATACGGTTTATTAATAAGTGCGTATATTAATAGGATTGGAACTCTCTGTGTTTTTTCTTGTTTTGGAATGTAACGATACAGCTTCGTTTTATTCTTCGTCCAAATAACTTCTTTCGGTGTTAAACCAACTTGTGGTTCTGGTTCGCGTAATAAAACTTCGCTCGCTCTTTTTACACGGCGATATGCTTTACGATATTCTTCTGGGTACAACTCCAATTGCTTTTCCCATTCCGTTACGAATGTAGTCATTTTTCTATCTCCTTTTTGGTCGATTTCTTTCTAAAAAAAAGAAGTGCATTCCTGCTATGGATATGCACTTTTTTCTTACTTCATTACATGTATAATCCACCGTTAATGTTTAATTGCTGACCTGTGATATACGCACCGTCACGGCATAGGTATACTACACCTTTTGCAATTTCATCAGCTTGACCAAAACGTTTTTTCGGGATTTTCGCAACGATTTTTTGACGTACTTCTTCTGGTACTTCTGCTACCATTTCAGTATCAATAAATCCTGGGCAAATTGCGTTTACAGTTACATTTGTTTTTGCAAGTTCTAACGCTAATGATTTTGTAAATCCTAACATACCTGCTTTTGCTGCAGAGTAGTTTGTTTGTCCAAATCCACCAGCTTGACCAATAATAGAAGAAATACTAATGATTCTTCCTTCTTCAGCTTCCGTTATGTATGGAAGTACAGCACTTGTCGTATTAAATACGCTGCTTAAGTTCACGTCAATTACGCGCTCCCAATCTTCACGATTTAACTTTTTGAATGTACGATCTCTTGTAATACCAGCATTATTAACAAGGATATCAACTTTACCAAAATGATTCACAGTTTCTTCTACAAGTCGGTTTGCATCTTCTACTTTCGAAACATCCGCTTGAACTGCATAAACGTCATGTCCTTCTTTTCCTAATTCATTTACTAAGTTTTCAGCTGCTTCTTTACTGCTGTTATAGTTAATAACTACTTTTGCTCCCTCTTGTGCTAATGCTACTGTAATTGCTTTTCCAATTCCTTTTGCCCCACCTGTTACGATTGCTACTTTGCCATTTAATTGAACCATTTCTTTTCCCCCTTAAATGAATTTGTGAACGATTGTTATGAATCATTTTGGTACTCATATGAATAAAGTCCATATATTAATTATGTTTCGTTGTTTATACATGAAAAAGAGATTCTCCCTTCCCTTTTACAAGTTATAAACAAACGCTATTATCATTTTTTATTTTCTGGCTTATTCGCAGGCTTTACTTCTTCTTTTACAGGTACTTGTAGTTTCGCTAGTACTGCATTTTGCTTTTCTAGCAATTCCAAAATTTGATCAACTTTCGTTTCTAATGTGCGAATATCTTGTTTTACTTTCGTAACATCACGCTTTAATGTAGGAGCTTGTCCTAATGAATCCACTTTCTCTTCTAGAACTTCCTCAATGTTATCAACTTTATTTTCTAAGTTGATAACAAGCGTAGCTACTCTAGCGATATCCTCTTTCGTAGGCACATTCACCTGTTCTAAATAACTTTTTGTTGTATCATTTAACGCTTTTTGATAAAACAAATTCAAGTCTAGAACGCTGCCCATCCAAGCAGAATATTCTTCTGTTTTAATTGTTTCATTGAGCGCTTTTCCCCAAAATGTTTCGGTTTGTTCATAAGCATTTTTCCATGCTTGCAATGGATCGAATTTTTGATCAATCACTTCGCCTACACTCCCTTTTTTGTTTTTGAAACAATTCAACCTATTCACTATTTTCTAATATTCTGAATAAAACTTCAAGTCTATATTTTATTTTTCTTTATTTTCCAATAAATGTGTTGACATTAAAAACAGATAGGTGTAAATTGCACTTATAAGCAAAAAATTCCATCTAACTGATTCATGAGGTGATGCACAATCATGCTACATAATGAACCAGAACACCCAGAAAGTTTGGAAAAAAACCAAGCGAAACAACCAAACTCCATGCCAAAAAACTTCTTAGTTCCTTTCTTACTTCTCTGTCTAAAAGACTGGAGTCTTCATGGTTACAAACTCATTCAAATGCTAATGGACATCGGCTTTTCTTCTGTTGACCAAGGTAATGTGTATAGAACATTGCGCAAGTTAGAAAAAGAAAACCTTATTTCTTCCACTTGGGATACAAGCGAAGGCGGGCCAGCGAAACGAATTTATTCTTTAACAGAATATGGAGAGCAATATTTAACAACATGTGCGACTTCTTTTGAACATTATCAAAATATGTTGCGGACGTTTTTTACGTTATACACCAATGCATTCTTTCCATTTTCTACTTCTCCAGAAAAGGATGAAAAGGATTCTTCATCTTCACCTGGTGGTACAGCAGAGTAATCTGCGTTCACAATATGCAAAAAAACATTTGGAGGTCAAACAATGGAAACTAAGCCATACGAATTAGTCGATGCATTTTGGAAAAACTGGTCTCAATCTCTTTCCCTCTTCTCTTCAGCTGGGAAACAATTGGAGCAACTTACTTTAGAAACTTTAAAACAACAACAAGACGCTTTGCATAAATTAACATCAGGAGTAGATGAACTAGAAAAAGAACTACAACAATTCACTGCTCAGTTCAATAACCAATATACAGATTACGTAAAGCAATTAACTGGAAACTCCTTAAATGATCAAATTAACGAGTGGCAAGGGAAATGGAATGAACTTTCTACTCAAATGCACCAACTTACTGTTTCTCCTACGAAAACATCGTTGTCTATTATTACTCAAACTAGCGGTCAATTTGAAGAAACAACAAAACAATTTATTGAACAACAACAAGTACAACGTGAAGAGGTTCAAAAACAGTTAGAAGTTTTTTTGGGAGAGTTCAAGTCCAAACAACTAGAACTCGCAAAGCAGTTCGAGGAAAACTCAAAAAATTTATTTACTTCCATCAAGTAAGAAAAATGTGGGAGCTAACTGCAGCACAAACAAAACTCTTTCTTCCTCCTACTACATCAAGATGGCTGGCATTTTTCGATATGGAAAAGAAGGAGGCCCAAATGAATCCATTTCAAGAAGCACAAACTGTTCCGGAGCTTCGTTATGATGAGATTCAAGTCGGTGATCAAGCATCCCTTACAAAAACGATTACGGATGAGGACGTTATCAATTTTGCAAAATTAACTGGAGATGTGAATCCTATTCATATTTTAGATTCTTTTGCAAAAACGACAATGTTTAAAGAACGTATTGCTCATGGCATGCTCGTTTCCAGTTTCATTTCGACGATTCTTGGAACGAAACTTCCTGGCAAAAACACGATTTATTTATCTCAAAACGTTTCATTCCGTGCTCCTGTCAAAATTGGCGATACACTTCGCGTTGTGGCAGAAGTCATCAAAAAACGTGACGATAAAAAAATCATTACGTTGCAAACAAACATATATAATCAATCAGATGATATTGTCGTGGAAGGTACAGCGACAATACTGAAAAAAGAGTAGCAAATTTGCTACTCTTTTTTCTATCCAATAACTTCTAATCACACCGATTACTTCCGCGTATGAGTACTTCGTTTCCACATAAAATAACGTTACCAGTTCAGATAAATACTTAGCTGAACTGGACTACTCATAAGGATGTGTATCAGCATGGTAAAAACAAACAAATTACTAGTTCCAGGTGCAGAACAAGCGCTTGAACAATTTAAATATGAAATTGCACAAGAATTTGGTGTTAGCTTAGGTTCTAATACAGCATCTCGTTCTAACGGTTCAGTTGGCGGTGAAGTAACGAAACGACTTGTTGCTTTAGCTCAACAACAATTACGTGGATAATACTATAACATATGGCTTAGAGGCAGATATTCTCTGCCTCTTTCTATTGTTAACATACATAATCGTGTTTTTTCACATACTAGTAAGAGTAAACTGAAAGGAACGATACGTGACATGAAACGGATTAACATTCGCATGAGTCCTCCCCGTGTTCTTACTTTGTCTTTTATTATGTTATCCATTATCGGTACATGCTTATTAAAGCTACCAATTGCTACAACAACGTCTATTTCATGGCTCGATGCTTTATTTACAACTGTTTCTGCTTGTACGGTTACAGGGCTTGGTGTTGTGGATACGGGGAAAGTATTTACCTTATTTGGCCAATGTGTCATTTTAACACTTATACAAGTGGGCGGACTTGGCATTATGAGCTTTGCCGTTTTAATTGCGATTATGCTCGGCAGAAAAATTGGTCTTCAAAACCGAATTTTACTGCAACAAGCGTTAAATCAAACGAACATTGGTGGCGTCATTCGTCTTGCCAAAGCATTATTTTTATTCTCTTTTACAGTCGAATGTATC
This sequence comes from Bacillus sp. HY001, assembly GCF_007558965.1. Lineage (NCBI taxonomy): Bacteria > Bacillati > Bacillota > Bacilli > Caryophanales > Bacillaceae > Bacillus > Bacillus sp. HY001. The sequence goes on from NZ_VLTE01000009.1 coordinate 55,735, forward strand.
GCTACTTTGATTCTTTCTTTTGAATGGGTACCGAAATACGGTATTGCTAAAGGGATCTATTATAGCTTTTTTCATTCAATCTCTGCTTTTAACAATGCTGGTTTTTCTGTGTGGAGCGATAATTTAATGTCCCATTCTCATAGCATTCTTGTCAATCTCGTTATTTCTTCCCTCATTATTTTAGGGGGGATTGGTTTTACAGTAATTATAGATATAAAAAGAAAGAAAAATTTTAAAAACCTTACATTACACTCAAAACTTATGCTCTCTTCTACTCTAATCGTCAATATTATTGCGACTATTTTTATTTTCATATTCGAGTTCCACAATTCTCTTTCTATGAGAGGATTTACCCCATTTGAAGAAGGAATGGCCGCTTATTTCCAGGCGGTTTCAACGCGTACCGCCGGGTTTAATACAGTTGATATTTCTGCATTATCAAAGCCTTCCCTACTATTAATGATGCTCCTTATGTTTATTGGCGCTGGTAGTGCTTCAACCGGTGGTGGAATTAAGTTAACAACCTTTTTAATCATGTTTTTTGGGGTATTTAAATTTTTACAAGAACAAGATGATATTGTCGTGTTTAAAAAATCTATTAAAGATACTCTCATTGTCAAATCATTGACCATCACTATTATTTCCATTTCATTTATCTTTTTTGCTATTTTAATTTTAAGTATTACTGAGCGAGTTCCTCTATTGATGAGTGCTTTCGAAGTATTTTCAGCATTTGGGACTGTCGGTCTTAGTATGAATTTCACACCACACTTAACTATGATTGGAAAAGCTATTATTATCTTTATGATGTTTTTCGGGAAGATGGGACCTTTAACATTGGCTTTTTCATTTGCACGTAAAAAGAACCGAAAAATAAAATACCCGAATGAAGATATTTTAACAGGTTGACAACCGTATAAATTATCCATATAATGAGAGTACAATAGCATATCTCCAAAGGGGAGTAGCGTCCAAGAATTATTTCTTGGAAACAAAGTCGTCATTACGTAGAACTTAGTTCTTCCGGCTTTGTTGGCATTTTCATTACATATGTCTAGCAAGACCTTTGCCTATTAACGGCAGAGGTCTTTTTTGTATTCATTTCCAAATTCTTCCAAAGTTAATAGGCAGGAGTATGGGGAAACTAAATAGTGGGGAAATTCTTCACTTATTTAGTACTTATTGAAATGAGAGGAGAATGTACATGGATGTATCATTATTATTGGAGTATGGTTGGGTATTACTCATCCTAATTGCACTAGAGGGGATTTTAGCAGCTGATAACGCTCTTGTTCTTGCAATTATGGTAAAACATTTACCAGAAGAAAAACGTAAGAAAGCACTATTTTATGGATTAGCGGGAGCATTTGTTTTCCGTTTCGGATCATTATTTATGATTTCGTTCCTAGTCGATGTATGGCAAGTGCAAGCAATCGGTGCCATTTACCTTATGTTTATCGCTGGTAATCATTTATTTAAAACGTATGTTAAAAAGAATACGGATGAAGAAACAGAAGAAAAAGAAGCAAAGAAAAAACAAGAGAACTTTTGGTGGACTGTATTTAAAGTTGAGGTTGCTGATATTGCCTTCGCAGTTGATTCAATTTTAGCTGCTGTTGCATTAGCAATGACTTTACCAAAAACAGGATTAGGTACAATTGGTAGTCTTGATACTGGGCAATTCGTTGTTATCTTTGTAGGTGGACTTATCGGATTAATCATTATGCGATTTGCAGCAACTGCTTTCGTACAAATCTTAAAACGTAAGCCAGGACTTGAAACTGCTGCATTCTTAATTGTAGGTTGGGTTGGTGTGAAACTAGCAGTCTATACATTAGCACACCCTGCATTGAATGTAATTCCGCATTCATTCCCAGAATCTACGCCATGGAAGCTAACATTCTGGATTGTATTAGTTGGAATCGCAGTTGGCGGTTGGTTCTTCTCAAAAGAGGTAGAAGTAAAAGTAGAAAAGAATTTAGACGAAAAAGCGCTGTAATTACAGCGCTTTTTCTTTTTCCCTTCTCCCCTTCCATGTCCAGAAAAATTTCTATTATACTATCTTTTGTAAACGTTTTCTTAACGTATGTATGTCCTTTTTGTGAAACATTGCACAAACTTATTGAAACTACGACCGAATCCATGTACTTTATTCATATAAGGAGTATTTATAGATGATGTACTAAAGGAGCGTATTACTCATGCTAGAACAAGGATTAGATTATGTTGTCAAACTGGCTAAGAGCAAAAAACAAATGCTAGATACAAACCCGATGCAATATTTCATTCGTGCTGCACTTGCGGGTATTTATATCGGTTTTATTATTGTACTATGTTTTAAATTAGGTAACTTTTTTCACATTGCTGATTCACCAGCAACTTATTTAGCTGCTTCTATGTTTTTCGGAATTGCCCTCGTACTAATTATATATGGCGGCGCTGAATTATTTACTGGAAACACAATGTACTTCACAGTAGCAACTTTAAGAAAAGAAACAACGATTTCTGATACACTTCGTAACTGGGTCGCTTGTTATGCAGGGAATTTAGCTGGAGCTTTATTCTTTGCCTTACTATTTTATGCAACTGGAATTTTCGAAGCAATTGATCACGGTCATTTCATGAATAAAGTAGTAGAAGGAAAAATGAATACACCTACAATGCAATTATTCTTTAAAGCAATTTTATGTAACTGGCTTGTATGTCTTGCATGCTTCTTACCTTCTCAGGTGAAAGGTGATACAGCAAAAATTATGATGATGATGCTACTCGTTTTCACATTCTTCTTATCTGGTTACGAGCATAGCATTGCAAACTTATCACTGTTTGCTTTATCTTTAGTTTCACCGCATCCGGAGACAATTTCTTTTGCAGGTGCTATCCATAACTTAATTCCAGTTACAATCGGTAACATTATTGGCGGGTCTGTATTTGTCGGTATGGTTTATCATTACTTAACAAAAAAAGCACCTGACGTAAAACAAGAAGAAACTGAATTAGTAGCAGCTCAACAAGAAGAGATCATTCCGTTGCAAGCTCATATGAAACATTAAAAACTCCAAAGTTTTACTTTGGAGTTTTTAGCTCCCCACATATTTAACAACAAGGTGAGGATTAATTTCCCCTTCTTCCTTTCCCTTATTAATCCTCTGTTTCATCTTGTGCATACCGATGACATCATTCGTATGAAGGTGCATTTCATTTACATATAAACCCTCTTTACAAAAAGCCTCTACAAAATCTAATCCATTTCTTTCTCCCCAACCCATGTTAAAATCAAGGGAAAGAATATTCACCTCATAATCCCGAACCATTTGCAAAGCACATTCTACTGTAGTGGCGGGTACATACCCGTACGGACAACTTCTTTGATCATCCATATATACATTCATGTTCTATCCCCTCTCTATTTTGTATACGTGACTAACATGTAACATATTGCCCCAAGGCTAATAAAAGGACCAAACGGAATTTGGCTCCTCATTTTCATACGTTTTAATACTATACCAACTCCAAAGAAACAAAGACTAAAACAAGATGCTAAAAATAAAATCATAAAAATCCCTTTCAGTCCCACTATAAACCCAAGTAGCGAAAGTAATTTTATATCCCCTCCACCAAGTCCTTCTGGATATATCTTTTGCATGCAATATAACAAAATGAATATAACGCCACTACCAACTATACTATCTGTCCAAGTTACTAACGGTACAAAAAGACATTCTAAAATGAGTAAACAGGCAAACCAAGCTAAAATACGATTTGGGATTAACATATATATGTAATCTGTAACTGAAATAATAAGAAGTAATGAAAATAGCGATAAAATGATGATAAGCTCTCGTTCCATCCCAATCATATATACAGTAAGAAGAAATATCATTCCGGTTACAAGTTCAAATACTACGTACAAAATTGAAATCGTCCTCTTACAATTCGTACAACGTCCCCTCTGTATACAAAATGAAATGATTGGGATCAATTCTTTTGGCTTTAGCACATACTTACAATAATGACAATGTGAACGCGGGGTAATGATAGACTCACCTAGTGGAACTCTCATCGCAATTACCATAAAAAAAGAACCAAACACCATCCCCACTAACAATGCATATAAATAAGTGAACATCCCTTCCTCTCCTTTCCAGAAGAACATAGCAAAAAAAGGAGAGAAATTCTACTTCATATTATCTCTATTCTATTAAAAAAGCAGGCCATTTTCTGGCCTGCTTTCCCCTCTTTTATACGATGAAATATACTGCTTTTAATGGTCCATGTACGCCGACAACAAGATTCATTTCAATATCCGCCGAGTTACTAGGCCCTGTAATAAAGTTAATACAAGATGCCACCGTCTCACCATTTTCTACACGTGTGTTCATATCCTGAACTGCTTGTGTAATACGAGGCACAAGTGTTTCACGTGGAATAATAGCAAAGTAAACAGTCGGTAAAAAGTGTAAAGAACGACCTTGACCTTTATGACTTTGTACAACAATCGTACCAGATTCAGCTAAAGTATAATCACTAAATGCGATTCCAATATTCGCTCTTTCTGCGATACGCATATTCTCTTCTTTTTTCTCAGGATCCCATACATTCACTTCAACATTTTGCTTTGGAAGCTCTTCTTTAAATAAAGAAGTCAATCCATAAGAATCAAAACGTTCATCTGCCGATAACATAATAGGTCCCCCGCCGTTTTCCACGATTACTTTTTGAATATCTTCACGTAAACGGTCGTTTGTCGTTTCCACTACAGTTGTATGAATGTTTGTACATTGATTTTTAAATACTTCTAACAATTCTTCTTGTGAATAATCTTTTAGCGTTTCTACATTCACATTACTTTTCCACGCTGGACGCTTTACGCCTTCCGTTTTCCGCTCACGTCCCAGTTCTTTTGCAATATTATCTAGAAAGGACTCACGGTTTTGAATTAATCCTGTCATTATTTGTCCCCGCCTTTCTTATGATCTTTATACCAATCACGGAATCGTTCTTTACTTGGAGCCGGGAATTCACGAATATCTGTCCAGTTTTTAAGTGGCCCAACACCTTTTGATACACGGTTACCAGATGTAAATGGACTCATTGCTGCTGGTGCCATTTTTGATCCCATTTTATATAAAGCAGCTGAAGAAGCACCCATACTAAACATTTTCATTGCTAATTTTTCTGCAAGCGGAGCACGTCCTTCTTGCTCAACAATTACTTGACGATGTTTTAATAATAAATCATGCAATGGTATTTTTACTGGACAAGCTTCTGTACATGCTCCGCATAAACTAGATGCATAAGGAAGCTCTTTGTAATCGTCATATCCGCCTAAAAGTGGAGTTAATACTGCACCGATTGGTCCTGAATATATAGAGCCATATGAATGTCCACCAACGTGACGATATACAGGACATACGTTAACACAAGCAGCACAACGAATACATTGCAATACTGATCGGAATTCCGATCCAAGAATTTGAGATCGGCCATTATCAACAACAACTAAGTGGAATTCTTCAGGTCCATCTACTTCCTCTTCTTGAATTGGTCCCGCCACAGTTACATAACTTGTTAATTTTTGCCCTACTGCACTACGACATAGTAAACCAACTAAAACATCTAATTCTTCCATTGTCGGAACCATACGTTCCATACCCATTACTGCAATTTGAGTTTTCGGAATCGACATAACAAGATCGGCATTACCTTCGTTCGTTACTAAACAAAGAGATCCCGTATTTGCAACAGCGAAGTTACAACCTGTCACACCAATTTCTGCATCCATAAATTTCTCACGAAGTTGTTTACGAACAAACTTTGTCATTTCGTATGGATCATCAGAATTTTCATAGCCAAGTTTTTCTTTAAATACATCACGAATTTGAGCTCTATTTTTATGAAGTGCAGGCGCAATAATATGTGAAGGTGGATCGTTATCTACTTGCAAGATATACTCTCCTAAGTCACTTTCTAACACTTCACAGCCAATCTCTTCAAGGGCATGATTCATACTAATTTCTTCAGTTACCATTGATTTTGATTTTACAACTTTCTTCGCTTGTTTCTTTTTTGCAACGTCTTGAATATACTTTGCTGCTTCCTCTTTCGTTTTCGCAAAGTACACATGTCCGCCTCTTTTTGATACATTTTCACTTAACTGCATTAAGTAATAATCAAGATTTTCTAACGTATGTTGGCGAATTTGTTCACCTAGTTCACGCCACTCTTCCCAATTTCCTAATTCGTCCGCTGCTTTTAAGCGATTCGTATATAAGCGCGTTTGTGCAGAAGATACTGCTCCGCGCATAAACGAATCTTGAATTCCATCGCCAACGCGATCATTAAATTTTTTCTCACTGATTTTCATAGACATAGCTTATGTTCCCCCTTCATGAGCGACTATTCAGTACCTCAGCAATATGCATTACTTTTATTTCTTTTCCTAAACGCTCAATACGTCCGCCAATGTTTAACAAACACCCACAATCTGCACCGATTAAATAATCAGCACCTGTTTCCATTGCACTATCTACCTTTTCATCTACCATTTGCTCAGAAATTGGAGTCATCTTCACTGAAAACGTTCCCCCAAACCCACAACAATTTTGCTCGTTTGGCAGTTCTCTCACAGTTAATCCTTTGACGTTTGATAATAAAATTCCTGGCGCCTCTTTTACTCCAAGCAGGCGTGTCATATGACAAGATTTATGAATAGTAGCGATCCCTGGTAAGCTTGCACCAACATCTGTAACTTTTAAAACATCTACAATAAATTGTGTCAATTCATATGTTTTATCAGCAACCTTTTGTGCACGTTTAGCCCACTTCGGATCATCTTTAAAAACATGCGGATACTCATGAAACATTGTCGCACAAGAACCAGATGGTGTAACGATATATTCTGCATCTTCGAAAGTTTCAATCATATGTTTCATCGCTTCTTTTGCTGCTTCTACATGGCCACTATTATAAGCAGGCTGACCGCAACAAACTTGTGCTTCTGGAAATTCAATTTCACAACCTAAACGCTCCAACACTTCAACTGTTGCTTTGCCGACGTTTGTTTCAAACATATCGACTAAACAAGTAACAAATAAAGTAACTTTCATAATTATTACTCCCCCTTTTTACAACTCCACCAACAAACATATGGTCATCAGATGACTGAGAAAAGAAGAAGTAGGCTCAACCATGGCCTATCCTCTCCCTCTTCTAAAGAAAACGCTTACTTAATCTCTCTCTATTTTATCAAAAAATTTGATTTTTAAAAGATTAAATTACGAATTTATATCGTTTTTACCTGTGACAATATGTTCTACATTTGTTAAATGATCTAGCATTGCTTGCTGCGCTAATTCTATATCTTGCTTTAAAACTGCATCATATATAACTTGATGCTCTTCTATAAGTCGTTCTGATGTTGTTTGTTCACCATATAAAATAATGCGTCTTGATTCACCAATTGTTTCAGCAATCATCTCTGAAACGTGATTCATGAGTTCAAGCAAAATGTTGTTATGCGAAGACTCCGCAATTCCCATATGGAACTGAAAATCTGCTTTTTCACCAGCCTTTTCATCTCCAATGCTCTTTGCCATTTCATCTAACCAATGCTTCATATTTTGCAAATTATCTTCCGTACGTTTTGCCGCAGCTGCTCGAACTGCCCCCACTTCAAGCACCTTTCGTACTTCTAATAAGTTCAAAATATCTTCTTTCTTCATTAATAATTTATTGTTTAATGATTTTGTTAATGAAGAAGAATCGAAATTCTTCACATATGTACCTTCTCCTTGTTTCATCTCAATTAGGCCCATTGCTCTTAGCGCACTTAACGCTTCACGAACAGCAGATCTACCAACTTGAAACTGCTCAGCTAATTGATGTACAGGAAGTAGTTTGTCACCAGGTTTTAACGTACCATTTTTAATCATTGTTAAAATAGCTTCAGATACTTCTTCGTAAATTTTTTTCGGTTTAATAGATTTGTACTCCAGTTAAATCACCTCAGTATCTTCCAAACAACAATTGAAACGATTTATAAGAACTTTGCATCATAACTATTTTAGAACGAATTGGTAAGAAGTACAAATGTTTTGTTCATAAAATCGTCAAATTTTTAATATTTATTTGATATTAATTTATATGTATTCATGAAGAAAAGCATGTCCTTCACGTTAGAACATGCTTTCTTCAAGTTGTATTTTTAATTTAATACTAACCGTCGTTCCATTCCCTTTTTCACTTTCAATTCGCCACTGTCCATCATGTATATGAACAATTTGTCTTACAATAGCAAGGCCTAAACCTGTTCCACCATGTTGACGACTTCTCGCTTTATCAACGCGGTAAAAACGTTCGCCAAGATTTTCTAAATGCTCTGTTTCAATACCGATTCCTGTATCTTTTATGTTCAATTCACAGTAATCATCTATCTGCATGAGCGTTATCATAATATCCCCGTTTGGATTTGTGTACCGTATCGCATTATCTAACACGTTATGAAGCACTTGTTGCATACGATCCTCATCAATCATTACAATGATTTCTGGATTTAAATTTGTTGAAATACGAATTTTCTTTTCTATAAACTTAATCTCATACGTATCTAACACATCTTCAATGAGTTGTGAAAAAACGATAGGTTGTTTCTTTAACGGAAAATGTTCACCTTCTAATTGTGCTAAATCTAATAAATCGTGAACGAGGCGCTGCATTCGATCTGCTTCTTTATGAATGAGCTGTGTTACTTTTTCCTGCTGCGGTCCCTTCGCTACACCATCTAAAATAGCCTCGCTATATCCTTTTATATAACTAAGCGGTGTTCTTAGTTCATGCGAAACGTTAGCTAAAAATTCCTTACGCTTTACGTCTTCTGTCTCTAAAGAATTTGCCATTTTATTAAATGCTTTTCCTAATCGTCCAATTTCATCTTCGGAAGAAATTGTAATTCGTTCTGAGAAATCTCCCGTAGCTAAATGATTTGCCACTCGTTCCATTTGCGAAAGCGGTCTCGTAATAGCGATAATAATTTTTCTACCAATCCATATTGTTAGTAAAGTCATAGCAAGTGCTAATGGCGCTAAAATAAGGCCCATATCATATATTAAGTCTTTTATACTTTTTAAAGGAATATAAGAATATACAATGCCAACTAACTTTTTATTTTCTAAAACGGGGATGACAACCCCCATAATATTACGGTCAAAATGTTCCTCATACCCTATCTTTGTCACCGTTTTTCCATCTAATAATGTTTGCCTGTCTCCTTCACTTATAAGAGAATGATGATGCACATCAAAAGGTAAACATGCGCTTAAATCACGTGGGTTTGATACGAAAAGAACGTCTGAACTAGATATTTGATCAAATGCTCGTACTTTCTCTTCAAAAGTTGCTATTCCTTCACGCTTATCATATTGCGCAGCAAGACCCTTCCCTTCCATTACTAATGAATCTTTTAAATTATCAACGTATAGCTTTTCATACGAATATAAAGATACAAAATAAAGAAAGGAAACTGTTACAAATACTGCACATACTACTGTCAACCAAAGCTTCTGTACCATCGTAAACATACGTTACACCTCAAATTTATAGCCTACACCCCAAACCGTTTGAATGTAGTTTCCACTTTCTCCAAGCTTCAAACGCATCGTTTTCACGTGCGTATCTACTGTTCTTGTACTTCCGGCATAATCATATCCCCATACCTTTTCCAGCAATTGTTCCCGGCTAAATACTTGTCCTGTATGTTGGCAAAGAAAATAGAGTAAATCAAACTCTTTTACTGTAAGAGAAATCGGCTCACCATCAGCTTCAATCTTCCTACTTTTTTCATTAATAAGGATTGGTCCAAACTGAATCTCCTCTTGTTGCTCTTGCTTTGTATAACGTCTTAGCACAGCTTCCATACGAGCAATTAGTTCTCCAGGACTAAATGGCTTTACAATATAATCATCTGCTCCCATACGTAAGCCGTTCACCCTATTCCACTCTTCACCTTTTGCTGTTAAAAATATAATTGGTACATCTGATGTTTTTCTAATTTCTTTACAAACTGAAAGTCCATCCATCTCTGGCATCATAATATCTAATACAACGAAATCATAATGATCCGTCTCTAATTTTTTTAGCGCCTCTTTTCCATTTTCAGCTTCTCCCCACTCGTATCCGAAATTATCTAAATACATTCCAACGAGCTGCCTCATATCACTTTCATCATCTACAACTAGCACCCTATATTTACTCATTGTTCTTCCCTTCCCTCTCTATGAGTTGAAACGGCCCTTTTCCGACTTTAATTGTTTGTTTTATTTTCAAATTCTTCATATCTATGACACACACTTCATCACTATCATAGCTTGCTACGTATCCTTCTGCTCCGCTCTTCAAAAATGCAAATGGGTTCGACCCTACTTCTGCAGAAGCTACCTCTTTATACGTGCTAACATCAAACTGTCTAAGCGTATTCGAACCGTGACTTAATGCATATACATACTTATTATCCTTCGTTATATTCACAGGCATAAACGGAGCATGTAAAGAACGTACCATTTCTCCGCTCTGCAATGAATATACTAATACTTTTTCATTGACTTGATTTCCATCACCATGTCCGCCAATCCATATTTCTTTCCCATCTGGGCTAATTGTCGCTCCTGTTGATGCTGGGGGAATCATAAAGGATTGTATCACTTCTTTTTTCTTTGTATCAATTGTCGTTAGCTTCGTATCATAAAAGTTTAATACAGATAACTGGTTATGGTACTCTACCATCGTTATCGGTCCTTTTCCAGTTGACACACTCCCTGTCTCTTTCCCTTTTATCGTAAAGAACCTTACCTTTTGGGCAGTTTGATCGGCAGCAAATAATTGCTTTTTATCTTCGGATACAATCACATTTACAATGCCTTTTCCAGTTTTATACTTGTCCACTTGCCGTCCCTCTGCTAGTGAATATACATACATGTACTCTAACTGCTTGCCATATACAAGTATATCCTCGCCGTTTGGAAGTAGTGCAACTCCTGCCATTGGTTCATTAAGTTCCCATGTCGTAATTAACTTTTTAGTTTGTTTATCAACAAAACTGATACTACCTTCTTTTATATTCGTTGTTATCATAACACTTTTATCTTTAGCAATCGGTGTATATGTACTTCCTTGACACCCTACTAATAGAAATAAAAAACAGAGAAGAAAAACATACTTTCTCAAAAGATTCCCTCCATCTTCGGATGATTTCGTTATAATTGTAAAATAACAAATAAATGTGTGGAAAGTGTGAAATTTTCCTTTCTTACTTCATTTACATATATAATGTACAACAAATAGAATTTGAGGTGTGCAAATTATGCTTTTTCCTGATTTAGCGAATAAAATTGTACGAGAAGTACGCAGACTAATTAAAGAAAATATTATTATCATTAATATAGAAGGCGTTATTATCGCAAGTACAGATGTAGAAAGAATCGGTCAGTTTCATGAAGGCGCACTCCGATGTGCAAAACAAAAGAAAACTGTCATTATTACAAAAGAAGATGAACGACGTTTGCAAGGCGTAAAGGCGGGTATGAACCTCCCCTTACTATTTCATGACGAAGTAATTGGTGTCATTGGAATTACAGGCGAACCTGAAAACATTTCACAATACGGAGAAATATTACGTAAAATGACTGAACTACTCATTCATGAAAACTACTTTTTAGAACAACTAGAACTTGAACACCGTTCTTATGAAGCGTTTGTCTTTGATTGGCTTCAAAATACAGACTGGTCTCCAAGCTTTCTCGATCGCGCAAAAACACTTGGTATTGATTTATATAAGAAGAAACAACTTATTTTGTTCTCTATCGATCAAAATGACACGATGCTTCAGCGTAAAATTTGGCAACACGTACGCAATCTATTAACAAAGGAGCATCTATTTGTTCGCTGGGGAAATGATCGATTCATTTTATTTACAGCCACAAGCTCCAAAGAACAAACGTATCAATTTTTAACACGATTAAAACAAGACTGTGAAAATTCGTTTTCTATTCCTTTATATATCGGGATTGGACAGTCCGTTACGCCAAGCAATATGAACTTATCGTACGAACAAGCATTGCAAGCTCTTTCCGTATCACTTGAAACGAAACAAATTGTATTTAATGAAGATTTACGTTTAGAAATGTGCTTACAAGATATTTCTGCAGAAACGCGGGATCAGTTTCTAAGGCGCACGATTGAAAACTTACTATCATCTCCTGAGCTTATGCACACTTTACGCTTATTTATCGATTATAACCAATCCTATAAACAAACAGCTGAACAATTACATATACACATTAACACATTGCATTACAGACTTAAAAAGGTTGAGGAGCATACAGGACTTGATCCGAAACAATTCAAAGACTTACATATTCTATACTTCTCGCTCCTCTTATTAGATAATCATACAAAAAAGAACGATAAAATAGAGTAATCTTCAGATGATTATACATAGAAAGAATCCCCCAACTTTTTTATCATTATAATGAAAGCACTGTGACAACGTTTTTTATAATGACTAAATACGTTAACAGTTTGAGGGGGATTTCCAATGTTAGAAAAGCAAATTATTCATTCATTCGTATCCATTGTTGGCGAAGATAATGTAGATACATCCAATATGGGGCGTTTAACGTATAGTTATGATGCCACTCCAAACTTCCAAGCAATGCCTGATGCTGTCATTGCTCCTCGTAATACAAATGAAGTAGCAGAAGTGTTAAAAGTATGTAACACTCACAACATTCCTGTATATGTTCGTGGCTCTGGAACAAACCTTTGCGCAGGAACATGTCCACTTGAAGGCGGTATCGTCCTTATCTTCCGTCATATGAATAACATTTTAGAAATTGATGAAGAGAATTTAACAATCACAGTACAAGCTGGTGTGATTACGCTTGATATTATTAAAGCAGTAGAAGAAAAAGGTTTATTTTATCCACCAGATCCAAGCTCGATGAAAATTTCTACAATTGGCGGTAACATTAATGAAAACTCAGGTGGCTTACGCGGATTAAAATATGGCGTAACACGTGATTATGTGATGGGTCTTGAACTTGTCTTACCGAATGGCGATATTATTCGCACTGGTGGTAAATTAGCAAAAGATGTAGCTGGTTACGATTTAACTCGGTTATTTATCGGTTCTGAAGGAACACTTGGTGTCGTAACAGAAGCAATTTTAAAACTTGTTCCTATGCCTGAAACGAAGAAAACGATGCTTGCGCTCTATGAAGATATTAATGAAGCTGCTCGTGCTGTTTCTTCTATTATTGCAAATAAAATCATTCCAGCGACACTTGAGTTTTTAGACCAACCGACAATTGAAGTAGTAGAAGAGTTTGCTCAAATCGGTTTACCAACTGACGTAAAAGCAATTTTATTAATTGAGCAAGATGGTCCGCCTGAAGTTGTCAATCGAGATATTGAAAAAATGGCTAACGTTTGCCGCTCTATGAATGCAGTTGATGTTCGCGTTGCAAAAGATGAAGCAGAAGCAGATGCGCTTCGGACAGCTCGCCGTAGTGCACTATCAGCACTTGCAAGATTAAAGCCTACTACAATACTGGAAGATGCAACGGTACCACGTTCACAAATCGCTCCAATGGTTGAAGCGATTAATGCCATTGCAAAAAAATATAATATTCCTATTTGTACGTTTGGGCATGCTGGCGATGGCAACCTACACCCAACTTGTATGACAGATGCTCGTAATGAAGAAGAAATGCACCGAGCTGAACAAGCTTTTGCTGAAATATTTGCGAAAGCAATTGAACTTGGCGGCACGATTACTGGTGAACATGGTGTTGGTGCGATGAAAGCTCCTTATTTAGAAATGAAATTAGGTAAAGAAGGTATTGCAGCCATGCAAGGAATTAAACAAGCCTTCGATCCAAATAACATTATGAATCCTGGCAAGATGTTCGCGAAAGACACTCGCAAAAGAGTGGTGGTTGAACGATGACAACATTAAATAAAGAAAACATTCAAAAAGAATTTAAAGAAAGATTAAGTGAAGATGAACTACTAAACTGTATGCGATGCGGTTTCTGTTTACCTACTTGTCCTACTTATATTCAATCTGGATATAAAGAATCACATTCACCACGAGGACGTATTGCATTAATGAAAGCAGTCGTTGACGGTTTAATTGAGCCAGATGAAGATGTTGAAAACACATTAAATGTTTGCCTCGGCTGCCGCGCTTGTGAACCTGTTTGTCCATCGGGTGTGAATTATGGACATTTGTTAGAAGAAGCTCGTGATATTATAAATCAAAACAAAAAATTCTCGGTGCCAGTGAAAGCTGTTCGTAAAGTCGTTTTTGAAGGACTATTCCCGCATCAAAATCGAATGAGAACATTAACAGGGTTAATCGGATTTTACCAACGTTCCGGTTTACAAACGCTAACACATAAAACAGGAATTATGAAGTTATTCCCTGAAACACTTGCAACGATGGATCTCGTTTTACCAAAAGTTCCAAAAATGAAAGAAATGAAAGATCGTCCTGCATTTTTACCTGCTGAAAGTACAAAAAAGAAACAAGTTGCATTCTTCACGGGCTGTTTAATGGATACGATGTTTTTAGAAACAAATAATGCAACGATGAAACTTCTTCAGTTAGCTGGTTGCGATATCGTTATTCCGAAAACACAAAGTTGCTGCGGGGCATTACATGGACATGCTGGTGAGAAAAGTGGAGCAAAAGAATTAGCGAAACGTAATATAAAAGCCTTCGAAGATTTAAACATCGACTATATCATTACGAATGCTGGTGGTTGCGGAGCTTACCTCGTAGACTACGATTATCTTTTAAAAGACGATCCACAGTGGGCTGAACGTGCGAAGCAGTTTGTTTCTAAAATTAAAGATATTACTGCTATTCTAGTAGAACTGGATTTCCATAAACGGAATGACTTACGACTCACACCGCAAATTATTACGTATCAAGACTCTTGTCATTTACGCAATGTTATGCGAACATCTTCAGAACCTCGTATGTTACTAGAAGCAATTCAAGGCGCAACATACCGTGAAATGAAGGATGCGGATCGCTGCTGTGGTTCTGCTGGTATTTACAATATTGTTCATTCAGAGTTATCCATGGAATTTCTAGATTATAAAATGGATCGCGTGCATGAAACAGAAGCAGCAACTATTGTTACTGCAAATCCAGGTTGTTTATTACAAATGAAATTGGGCATTGAGCGAGAAGGTCTTTCTCATAAAATGAGAGGCATTCACATTGTAGATTTATTATTAGAAGCAATTGAAACCAACTCGTAATAACTCGTAACATACGTAATAATAAGAAAACGGCTATCTCCTTCGTCTACGTAAAGAGATAGCCGCTTTTTTGTCTTCTACAACATTAAAAATATGTTACTTTATTATAAAAAAGAACGACAGGAATATTACAGTTTTGTAAATTATCATCCAGTTAATTCCTAAAAAAAACGCTCTAACCGTTGCTACAAAAGCATTCTTCTTTTTTTCTTTAGGTAGATTTAACCAAAAAAAACTTTTAAGACCAAGTATACAAATGCTGAAAATTCCTTTTATACTCTATGTTTCTCTGATTCTCCCCCATTTCCCCTCTTAGGATAAATTAGGTAAATTTTAAGTCTATGAATTTTTTTCCATCTTTTTTCTCGCAAAATCTATGCTACGATGAATTTGTCAGTTAGACGGCTGGCAAAAAATAAATAAAAACATAGACAATATGGGGGCAAACATTATGAAAAAACGTGTTCTATTATCTGTAGCTGCTGCAACAGCACTTACTTTAGGAGTATCTTCTTTAGATGCACAAGCTGCAACAGTACAACCATCTAACATAAAGGTTCAAAATATTCAGCATTCTAAAGTGATGATGAAGCAAATGAGCCAACAAGAATTACAAGCATTCTTACAATCTATGGGAGTTGAGTCATTCGCACAATGGCAACAAGGAAACTTCCAACCAAACTGCTATATTCCTGGTCAACAACCTAATGGAAATGTTGTAACTGAACAACCAACAGCTAAACCAGTAGCTCCAAAGCCTACTGAACAAAAACCTGTTGAGCAAAAGCCTGCTGAGCAAAAACCTGCTGAGCAAGTTCAAAAACCAGAAGCTCAAAAACCAGCTGAACAAAAACCTGCTGAGCAAAAGCCTGCTGAAGAAGCAAAATCTTTAAGCGAGTTCGAACAACGTGTTGTTGAATTAACAAACGCTGAGCGTACAAAACAAGGCTTACCAGCATTACAAATCGATAATGAATTAAGCAAAGTAGCACGTATTAAATCTGAAGATATGCAAAAAAATAACTACTTTGATCATAATAGCCCTACTTACGGATCTCCGTTTGACATGATGAAGAAATTTGGTATTTCTTATAAATCTGCAGGTGAAAACATCGCTCAAGGCCAACGTACACCTGAAGAAGTAGTACAAGCTTGGATGAACAGTGCTGGACACCGTGCAAACATCTTAAATAACGGCTTCACTCACATCGGTGTTGGCTATGTAGAAAGCGGCAACTACTGGACACAACAATTTATTACGAAGTAAATAGATTAAAAGAGTCTTCTCATAATGAGAAGACTCTTTTTTACGTTTCATAACTTTCTATTATGTATGAGTACATTATGTAGAACATAAACAAAATAGAGCCACAGCTTATTACACTAAGTAACACGTAAAACCCCCACTTCAAGTCCAAAAACAGTGAAAACAATATACTACATGCCATCACTTGGAAAATCCGCCTACTCACTAAACGAATTTTTTGTAATTTAATTGGGTCTTTTTCCGTACTCTTAACTGTTTTAAACCCTTTACTAAGCATAAAAAGAAACATACTAATTCCAATCGTTAGTCCTGTCTGAAAGGATATCATACTTCCAAAATTAATAAAGAGAATGAGCATATGGATAAACAACATAAATAAAGTAATTGTTTTTATAAATCCATTTGTAATGACATGCTCGCCCTCATTAAACTTATATATATTATGTGAAATAATATACACGAATCCATGTAAAAAAATAATAAGACAAGGAATAAATGCTATAACAACTTGTTTACTCATAAACTCGTTCGGTGCACCATTTTCATTCCAATGTACTGCCATAAGGTTTGGTAAATATGGATAGAGGCATAGAGTAAATACAAGACAAGCGAAAAATATTCCGAGTATATATTTACATTTGACCAAGCGATTCTCACCTCTCTTTTCTCTTAACGGCTTCGCTTCTTTTAGAGAAATTCCTGCAAAAATCTACTTTTCTCAAATTTAAACTTATACTTTACGCATTCATTCTTTGAAATTCTTTCATTGTATTATTTAATTTTGCAGGAAATGGTACATCCACTTCGATCTCTTCTTTCGTAATGGGATGTAAGAAGTTTATCTTCATCGCATGTAATGCTTGCCCGGACATATATTGCGTTTGTCCACCATACAATACATCTCCAACTAACGGATTACCATGATAACTCATATGAACACGAATTTGATGTGTTCTACCTGTTTCTAATTGTAACGTTACGAGCGTAACATTTTGGTTTTTAAAATACTTCTCTACTTTATAATATGTGATTGCTTGGTCTCCCTTTGGAGAAACACGTCTTCTCGTCGCATGATGACGATCTCTTCCAATCGCTGCGTCAATGGTTCCTTGCTTACCTTTTACTTTTCCTTCCACAAGCGCCGCATATGTTCTTTTAATTTTTCGCTCCATTAATAAACGATCCATAATTGCACCAGCAATTCTATGTTTAGCAAACACGACACCACCTGTCGTATCTTTATCTAACCGATGAATATGACGAACCTTCGTCTCTAAACCTTGCATTTGAAAATGAAAGGCAACAAGGTTTGCAAGTGTTCCCATCCCACCTTTTTCAGCAGGATGTGTATCCATCTTCTCAGGCTTATTTACGATGAGTACGTGATCGTCTTCATATACTACATGTAATTCACCATATTCAGGCTCTACATCGTATTCTTCCTCCACAAACATATGCACTTGCAACTTATCGCCTTCTTTTAAAAGCTCATTCCATCTTCTTTGTTCTCCGTTAACGGTAACACCTTTCTCCATACGAAGCTGATGTAACAACTTTTTCGGTATTTCCCATTCTATTTTTAATAACGAATCAATACTTATGCCATTCCATTTCCCTGGAACAGTAATTTCGCACCATTCGCCCTTTTTCTTCGTTTCCATACTGTATCACCTTATTTCTATTGATTCTCTCATTGTAACGGAAAATACACTTTGATGCACCGTCAAAAATAGAGGACAGTCTTATAATAGACTGCCCCCTCATGCTCTACGTCTTTTCATTTCTTGCAATACTTCTTCGGCTTTTTGCTCATACGATAAATCTTTAAAGAAATCCGCCAATCTTTTATAATCATTATACGTATCTAATAAATCATCTATCTTTTCTACTTTCATCACTTGTTGTTTTTGCTTCATTTTTACTGGATAACGATAGCCCGATACTTCTTGTATTTTGTAATACTCATCCTCTACTTGAATGACCTTTACAAGTTCCTCCTCTTCCGCATCCATCGTATATCCATCAAAATCTCTCAGTAATTCATAAATAATATGAGTCCATTCATCTTTTGGATAAAATCCTTTTTCTAACCGATAACCGACAATGCGATACATATGCCCATCGTTTTCTGCAAACTGTACTGTATCATTTAGCTTAAACTTAAAATAACGAAACATTGCCTTCACCTACTTATATGTAATCTTCTTATCACATACTATTTGCAAAATGTAGGCCTTGCTATTCATAAAAAAATACTCATCTTATAGATGAGTATTTTTTACGATGATTTCTCTCTTTTCTTTCGAAATGGCAACCACCAGTTCCAGTCTCCAAACAATTTCATTAAACTTGGTACGAGCATAAGACGAATAATTGTTGCATCAAGGAATATCGCTAATGCAACGCCAAGCCCCATTTGCCTTACTGGTAGAATATCAGTAAAGGCGAACGCACCAGTTACAACAATCATAATTAACGCAGCTGATGTAATGATCCTACTTGTTGACACAAGTCCTTCTAACGTTGCTTGATCGTTATCTCCTGTTTCTTCATACAATTCATGAATACGTGAAATAAGAAAGACTTCATAATCCATGCTAAGCCCAAATACGAGACCGAAAATGAAGATTGGTAAGACAAATAGAACCGGACTCGCTTCTAAACCAAAATGCCCACCTTCAAATAACCAAACAACAATTCCGATTGTTGCACTTAAACTAAGTATATTCATAATAATTGCCTTAATCGGAATGAGTATAGATCGGAATGCAAATAATAATATAACAAAGGTCGATCCAAATATAACAGACATACCAATTGCAACTTTATCTTTAATTTCATCTTCTAACTCTTGTTGGAACGTCGTCATCCCACCTAAATAATACGTAACATCTGTTTCTTTATAATTTTGTTTAAAATCACGAACCCATTGTTTAGCAGTTTCAGTACGTGGTTTTGTTTTTAGAAAGACTTCTATCGTCGTCTTATTCCCTTTCGTATATGCTTCAAATACAGGAGCTAGTTTCGCTGCTTCTGGTGACTCTAACATTCCAGCAACTTGATCTGCTTTCATACCTGTTAACCCATCATATAAACTTCTTACTTCATGCACTTTCTTATCATCTTTTAACTTTTGAACGACTTCTTCAACCTTTTGTAAACTTTCTTTTTCTTTCATATCTTTTTTCGTCTCTACCACTAACGTAACATCAGCATGTGTTTTTGCCGTTTTATTAAATGCTTCTTCATACTTCTCATATGCAATTCTTGTATCGCTTTGTTTAGGTAGAGCTTCCACGTCAGGGAACTGCAAATTAGCTGTCCGTAATGGTAATAAGCAAATAACAATAAATGTTGTAACGACAATAATCATCGCAATTGGATGTTTCATTACAAATTGTGCAAATTTACGCCACGCCTTTGCCGGTGTATGTGCTACTTGATTCTTTTTTAATATTCGTTTCCCAATTAATGATAATAGCGCTGGAAGAAGTGTGAGTGAAAATAAAATACTCATAATCACAACAATCATTCCGCTAATTGCGACAGACTGAATATAATCGATCTTAAAGAAAAACAAACCGGATAATCCAACAAATACACATAATCCTGAAAATACGATTGCACGCCCTGCTGTCTGATATGTAATTGCTATCGCTTCTTTTACCGTTCGCTTTGCAACTTCCTCTCGAAAACGATTTACAAATAATAGTGCGAAATCAATAGATAAAGCAAGTCCAATCATCGGTGCAACATTTAACACAAAGATAGATAGTTCCTTATCGACACCTATAAAGTATAATATGCCCATCGTACTAATAACACTAAGTGCCCCATTTACAATTGGTAAAATAGATGCTAAAAGGCTACCAAATGAAAATAGTAATACGAGGAATGCAATCGGTAACCCAATCATCTCTGCTACTTTTAAATCAGTTTGCGTTCTTTCATTAATCTCTTGATTAATTTTTGGAAACCCTGTAGGCGTTACTTTTAACGCTACATTACTTTCCTTTTCGATTTTATCAGCAAATTGCAACGTCTTTTCCATTCGTTCCTTATTTGTTTTCCCAGAAAATAAAATTGTCGCATAGCCGATATCGTCTTGTAACATTTCTTTATTTTGCACTGGGTGATGGAAAGATTCATACGTCTCTTTCTCTTGTACATTTTTTACAATTCCCTCTACTTGCTTTTGAAATTCTTCATGTGAAACACCTTTATTTTTTTCAAAAACGAGTAACAACGTATCTTGAGACCTCTTAAAATCTTTATCTAAAATTTCTTTCGTTTTTTGATAGTCCCCTTCTGTTTGGAAACCGTCACCACCTAATACCCCTGGTAGCTTTGGAGCAAAAATACCAAGTGCAATCGCAAGCAATAGTAATGCTACAATTACTGTATAACGAAACTGATACAAAAAAGCTCCTAACTTCCCCCACTTATCTACTTTATGTACATTTGTCTTCACACATTTTCACCTACTTTAAATAATTCAATTGTCATTTATACTGTATCATATCTTCATACAAACAAAAAACGTCTAGAAACACTATAATGATAGTTTTTCTAGACGTTTTTTTATCTCTCTTTATTAAGCCCCAATCTCTCGGTAAGTAAACGATGACAATAAATCGCTATAATTAACAAAATACCACCTACGCAATAACCAGCTAAAATATCAGTTGGATAATGTACATTTAAAATAACTCTGCTTAACCCAATCGATACAATGACTATTCCCATCAAAATCGTTATAACATATTTCCCTGTTACACTCTTCAAATTTGCCGCAATGATATAAGCCAGAAACCCGAATGTCATAATAGATAACATTGCATGTCCACTAGGGAAACTATACCCAAGTGCATCCAATGCTTCATTTAACGACGGACGTTCTCTTTTCACAATTTCTTTTATCCCTTTATTCACAAGATGTGTTATTAAAATTCCCATTGGATACACGATCATCGCAGCATAATAACGTTTTCTCCAAAAAACAAGTAAACTTATAACGAGCGTAGTTACAATCCCAATGGCAGAGCCTAATTTTGTATAGTGTGAGAAAAATGTAAGTGAGTCTTCTGTTTGTAATCCTTTTGCTAATGCTCGGACATATGTATCCATCACTGTAACGCCACCCGCATGTACGCGCCAAGCAACAATGCCAAATACAGCAAGTAATAAAACGATACATACTACCTCATATTGATGCAACTTCTTTTTCAAGCGATTTCCTCCTACTATGAAAAAATGCGATTTCTATTTTAGAAACCGCATTTCCTTACTTATTTACCTTTTGTTTTTAACTCTGTCCAGTAACGATCATAGTCTTTTAGCTTATCGTCTACATCAACAAGCCATTCTGTACGATCTAATTCTTCTTTCGTTAAGAAGATCATGTGGTTTTCACGATATTCTTTACTATGAAGAGGATGAGCTTTTTCATTAGGATTACTGTATCCAATTGATTCGTAGTTTTTCACACTTACTTTTTCATCTAGTAAGTAGTTCATAAACTTCTCTGCAAGCTCTTTGTTTTTTGCACCTTTTGGAATTGCTAACGTATCAGCCCAAATTGTGCCACCTTCTTTTGGTACAACGTACTCTACATCTTTATTATCTTTTGCGATAAATGCTGCATCTCCAGACCAAACTGTTCCGATCCAAGCATCTTCTGTAATGAATTTTTGTTTAATATTATCTGTATCAAATGCTAATAAGTTTGGAAGCAGCTTCTTTAAATCATCTGCTGCTGTCTTTAACTGTGCATCATCTTTCGTGCTGTTTGAGAATCCATGCTTCTTAAGACCCATACCTAATACTTCACGAGAATCATTTAATAAAGTTACATGCCCTTTATATTTCTCATTCCATAGGTCAGCCCAGCTTGTAGGAGCTTCTTTCACATACTTTTTATTGTATGCAATCCCTGTTACGCCCCAAGTATATACTAAAGAATATTTATTCTCTGGATCAAACGCCGGTGTTTTGAAGTTAGAAATCATATTTTCGATATTCGGGATATTCTTTTTGTCTAACGGCGCTAATAAATCCATTTTCGCCATTGTTTTAACCATGTAATCAGACGGCTGAATTAAATCATACTTTGCGCCACCTGCTTGTAATTTCGCAAGCATTTCTTCATTACTTGCATACTTATCATAGTTAATTTTCACGTTATATTTCTTTTCAAAATCTTTTAGCACTTGCTCATCAAAATTGTCAGCCCAGCTATAAATGTTTAACTCTTCTTTCTTTTCACCACAACCAGCAAGTACACCAGCAACAAGGCTAAAGCTAATTGCTGCGCCGGCTAATCTTTTCATTAATTTCATCGATTTATTACCCCCTCGTACTTTCTATATCGTTCGTATTATAAAGGAAGGTGTCCTCCAGAGTTTTCCTCACCATCTGCACCTTTGTTACGGAAGATTTCAGATAGAACCATTAATCCTACGATAGCCACAATTAAAATTGTAGAAAGTGCATTAATTTCTGGTGATACTCCGCGCTTAACCATACTGTAAATATATAATGGCAATGTTGTTGATCCTGGTCCTGATACGAAGAAACTAATCACAAAATCATCAATTGATAATGTAAATGTTAATAATGCGGCTGAAATAACTCCTGGCGCAATTGCTGGGAACGTTACATAACGAAACGTTTGCCATGGCGTTGCTCCTAAATCATTCGCAGCCTCTTCTAAATCACGTCCCATACCAGAAAGACGTGCTGCTAAAATAACGACAACAAATGAAATACTAAATGTAATGTGCGCAATAATAATTGTTGTTTTGCCAAGCTCCATACCTAATTGACTAAATAAGATAAGTAAAGATAATCCCATTAAAATATCTGGAATTAAAATTGGTAAATACACAAGACCGTTAATAGCCCCTTCATAACGATATTTATAACGATGTAATGCAATCGCGAAAATCACACCAAGAACTGTCGTTACAATCGTCGTTACGATTGCAATCGTCATACTATTTACAAACGCATCAATAACATCTTGCTTTTGAAATAAATCTGTATACCAATGGAATGTAAAACCTTCCCATTCCGCATTAATGCGAGAATCATTGAAGGAATATACCATTAAAACCATCATTGGAAAATACAAGAACAATAAAATTAACCAAGAATAAGAAACTAAAAACTTCTTCATCTTTGCTTATTCCCCTCCGTTCCCATCATATTTATATACTTTCGTTGCACGATAATATAAGTAAATTAACAGAACAGAGAATAGAACAACAATCATAGATAACGCAGATCCAAACGGCCAGTCACGCGCTCCTAAGAATTGATTTTGAATTACGTTTCCGATTAATGCTACTTTCGATCCACCCATAACGTCTGATACAACAAACATTCCGATAGAAGAAACAAACACTAAAATAGAACCAGTAGCAATTCCTGACATTGTCATTGGTACTGTTACATTCCAAAATGCCTTTGCTGGTGTTGCTCCTAAATCATAAGCTGCTTCTAGCTTACGCTTATCAAGCTGCTCAATCGCTGCATACACCGGTAAAATCATAAATGGTAATAAAGAATAGACCATTCCGAGTATTACAGAAGGTGTATTATATAGTAAATTTAAAGGTTCACTAATAATACCTAGTTTCAATAGCAATGTGTTTACAAGACCTTGTGAACGTAAAATAACAATCCATGCGTATGAACGAACAAGGAAGTTAATCCAAAACGGGATCGTTGCCAATAATAAAAGAATGGAACGGTATTTACGATCAACAATTGTAATTGTATAAGCAAATGGATAACCAATTACTAAACAGATTACTGTTGTAATAACTGCAATCTTAACAGTTTCCCATAACGTTCCCATGTATAGTGGATCAAACACACGAGCTATATTCTCTAACGTAAATTGCATTTCCACTGTTCCGTATGCTCCGCGTTGCATAAAGGCAAATGCCAATACAAACAGAAGGGGAATTAGGAAGAAGATTAACAGCCACGCAACTGTAGGTAGTGCGAGTAATTTCCCTTTTTTCAATTTAAGGTCACCTCGTCCTCTTGCTCCCAGCCTACGTATACATTATCTCCAATGCTCCACTGCGCTGCTTCTTCAGCAGTTTGATATGCCATTAGTAATTCTGATGTTTTCTCGTCACGTACATACAGCTTTTCCATATTTCCAACAAACTCAACGTCTTCAATATGTCCAAGATGGTATTCTTTTAAAATCGGTTCTTCAACCGAACGTACCTTTACGTTTTCAGGGCGAATTGCTACATAGCCTTCCCCGTTTTTCACAATATTATTTTCACCGATAAATGTCGCAACGAACATTGTTTTCGGCTTATTGTAAATTTCTTTCGGCGTTCCAATTTGTTCAATATGTCCTTTATTCATAACGACAATACGATCACTCATACTCATCGCTTCTTCTTGATCGTGCGTTACGTATATGAACGTAATTCCTAAATTACGTTGTAAGTTTTTCAATTCACGTTGCAAATCTTTTCTTAACTTAAAGTCTAACGCCCCAAGTGGCTCATCTAGTAATAATACACGCGGATTATTTACAATCGCTCTCGCAATTGCTACACGCTGCTGCTGTCCACCAGAAAGCTTTGCAGGTTTACGATTACGGAACTCAAGTAACTGCGTTAAACGCATTGCCTCTTCAGCACGCTCTTTCTGCTCTGCTGCCGGTACTTTCTGCATTTTCATACCGAAACAAATATTTTTCTCCACATTCATATGTGGGAATAGCGCATAATGTTGGAACACTAAGTTCATATGACGCTTATATGGCGGCAAATCGTTAATCTTTTCATCATCTAATAAAAGATTCCCTTTAGTTGGCGTTTCAAAACCTGCGATCATACGAAGTAACGTTGTTTTCCCGCAACCACTCGGCCCTAAAATCGTTAAAAATTCCCCTTCTTTAATGTCTAAAGAAAGAGGTGGGATAATCACTTGATTTCCAAAATGTTTTTCTACTGCTTCAACTTTAATAATCTTTTTCATTTTCCCGTCCTATCTACCTTAAATTTAAATTTTTATATTCATGAATAAATATTTATGTTCTATAGACTATTTTTTGTTTCGATCCAAACAAAAATGATTGTTTAGCAGCGTTCTCTTCTATTCTTTATGTAGTATGTTTGATTCATTTTCGCACGATACATGTGTCGAACAGAAAAACCCCTTCCATTGCGAAGGGGCTATTATCATACGGCTACGCCTACTGATAAACACCATCATCATT
Source organism: Bacillus sp. HY001 (assembly GCF_007558965.1). NCBI lineage: Bacteria > Bacillati > Bacillota > Bacilli > Caryophanales > Bacillaceae > Bacillus > Bacillus sp. HY001. The sequence continues at coordinate 81,582 of NZ_VLTE01000009.1, forward strand.
TTAACAACTTTCGTATGAATTTTAAAGCACTTTTTGTAGAAGAGTAACGAATTTTCATATCGAATGCCGTAGATTGGGCTAAAATGCTTTTATAATGTGAAAAAGTCCGAAAACTTTCTTCCCCATGATAACTACCTAATCCACTACTTCCGACGCCTCCAAAAGGTAAATATGGCGTTGCAAGATGATAGACAACATCATTAATACAGCCTCCGCCATATGAAATATTACTCGTCACTTTCTTTTGTACTTTTTTATCTTCAGAAAATACATATAACGCTAATGGCTTCGGATGTTGCTGAATTGTGCCAATTACCTCTTCTATGTTGTCGTATTCTATAATTGGTAAAATCGGACCAAAAATTTCATCTTCCATAACAGTACTTTGCCATGTAACATTCGTTAACACTGTTGGTTCTATATGTAACGTTTCTTTTTTATAGTTCCCGCCGATTACCGTTTTACCATCTTTCAAAAATGTACATAAACGTTCAAAATGACGTTCAGTCACAATTCGTACATAATTGTCGTTGTTCAGTGGATTTTTTCCATACTGCTCCGCAATTTCGTATCGTAATGCCTCGATTAACTGTTCTTTCACCGAAGTATGCACATACATATAATCAGGCGCTACACACGTCTGCCCTGCATTTAAAAATTTCCCCCACACAATTCTTCTTGCTGTTACATCTATTTTTGCATCTTTATGTACAATACATGGGCTTTTTCCGCCAAGTTCTAACGTGAGTGGGGTCAACCGTTTCGCAGCTGCTTCCATCACAACTTTCCCAACGCCGACACTACCTGTAAAGAACATATAATCAAACGGTTCCTTTAACAATTCCGTACTCTCTTCTACACCGCCTTCTACTACCGCTACAAGCTCTTCTTGGAATAATTCCTCTAACATTCTCGTAAGCACTTTGGAAACATTTGGCGTTAGCTCTGACGGCTTTAAAACGATTGTATTTCCAGCTGCCAACGCTCCTACAAGAGGTGCAATTGCTAATTGAAATGGATAGTTCCACGGTGCAATAATAAGTGTCACACCGTACGGTTCAGGCACGACTTTCCCCTTTGATCCAAAATGGGTGAGTGCTGTTCGAACTCGCTTCGGTTTACTCCACGATGAAATATGCTTCAATTGAAAAGAAATTTCTTTTAATACATATCCAACTTCCGTTGTAAACGACTCATGAACTGACTTATTTAAATCTAATTTCAATGCCTGAAATATTTCTTCTTCAAAGCGCTGAATGCCTTCATAAAGCTTCTTCAAATTATTCTTTCTCACTTCTATACTTCTCGTATGGCCATTATAAAAATATGCCTTTTGTTTATTTACAATAGAAGAAACACTCATTCATTCACCTTCTCCCACTATTTTTATCCAATTCTTTCATTATTTATATAGACTTCATATATAATAAATTTCTATTCGTAAAGTTACATTATATATAATTTTTTCTTGTATATAAAATTCATTGCTCACAAAAAAACTACCGAAAGAAAATCTTTCGGTAGTTTTACTGTATTAACGATATAAACGAACAGCACCTGCAGAATTATCATCAGCTTGTCCTACTACTTCAAACTTCAGGCCAAGATTCGGTAAAATACGTCCTGCATCTGGAATCTGTTTATTAATATACGTTTTTGAATCATCAAACTTTGGTACGCCTGCTAAGCCATTATACGTATACGTTCCGCGCGTTGGAGATACAACTTTCCAAGCTGGCGTTTTATCGAATGAGAACGCCGCATCAGCGATTTGGAATCGTGTACTACTTGCCACTGTTGGTTTACCATTTAAATTTCCAACAATTGCTTCTGGATGAGAATCAACTACGCCAAGGAAACCATGTCCTGGATGTAAACCAACCCAGTTATCTGTATAAGCTGAGTCTGCATACCATACAACCATACCTGTGTTGTATTCTGGACCACGAGCATATTTCAATGCGTTATCTGAACCAGCATAGTTTCTCCACTCTACATAATAGTTGTGTTTTTTCTTCTCTGTTCCATTAGATACAGCGAATCCATCTAATTTGAACTGCGGTGTACCTTCTGCATCATCAGAGAATACTACTTTACCGTCTACATTTAGTGATGCATTATCAAGTAGGAAACCGTTTAATGCTAAACCACCATCTGTAATGTACTCAAATGTTAATTTTACTTTCTTACCTTTGAATTGGCTTAAATCGTATGATTTGTCAATCCATTTTCCATTTGTTGAATGTGCATTTCCACTATTTGCTTTCTCGCCAAGTTTTTCAATTAATGTTTTTTGGCCATCTTCTGTTACAGCATGTACTTCAAGGAAATCATACTCTGCTTCAATTTCATACAATGACTTGAAATCAAATTTCGCAGTCGTTGCATTTGTCAAATCGAATAGTGGCGTCTCCATTTTTGTATGAAGATTGTCACCTTTTGTGCTGTAGTAATACTGTTTACCAAAGGCTGGAGCAATTGTTTTTATATCTTTATCTGGTAAGTTAACACGAATCATACCTGGACGGTTAGATTTCGTAACACTTTGGTCTAAATATGTTGCTAGACCGATACCTTTATTTAATTTCTCGTAATCTACTTCTACGATATTTGCCCAATTACCACCAATTGTTTTTTGGAAAAACTCTTTATTTTGTGGTGAGAAACTTGTTGGCGTTGTTCCTGCAATATTACCAGCCCAGCTTCCGCCACTCATAACAGACCAAGCTTGAATTGGTTCACCGTCGCCAGTATAGTCTGTATCATACTCATCTGGAAGACCTAAATCATGACCATATTCATGCGCGAATACACCAACTGCGCCATCTTCTGGTTCAATTGTGTAATCGAATGCTGCAATCTTTCCGCCCCAATATGGAACTTTCGCTTGTGTGCCTTCAATTGGGAATGGTTTTGGTCCAACTGTCCAGCGATGTGACCAAATTGCATCGTCACCTAATTTACCGCCGCCAGCTTCTTGTCCAACACCCGCATGAATAATCATTAAGTGATCGATTAAACCGTCCGGTTGTTTTTGATTTCCATCGCCATTTACATCGTATTGGTCGAATTGGTCAAACTCTGATAAATCAATACCGCTATCTACAGCAGCTTTTAATGCATCTTTTACTAGATCACGTGGTCCTTTTGGTCCTTTATTATCATGACCTGTAGCAGCATCTGCACCGTAATCAGCAGCTTTACCAGGAACTGTTAACCATTTTGTAACTGTTCCGTCTACTGTATAACTACCGCCAGATTGCTCTTCGTAATATTGTTTAAACGTTTCGATTTTGCTGCCATCCTCTAATGCGAATGGCTCATTACCGAATAACATTTTTTCATAATGTTCTTTGTTAAAATCGTCAGTATACATATAACCAGGTTCTTTATCAATATTGTTATGTTTAAAGTCAGCGTACTCTACAAGTAAAACGAGTACTTTATCTTTACGAACTTCACCGTTATATTCTTTTCCCTTTGCTGGAGAAGTTGGTACTTTACCATTTAGACCACCCTTAACTGGGCCTGTCGCTGCAGGTGTTCCTGTTGCTGGTTTGTCTAACTTTTCTTTCGTATCTGCTTTCGCATCTTTCACTTTCTTTAAAAAGTCAGATGCTTCTTTCGTAAGTGGGTCCCCATTTGATACTTCTTTCCCAGGATTTTCACCCTTCTTGTTCTCTACATATTTTTCGACAGCTTTCTTTGTTTCTGTCTCTGAAGCTTTCGAATCAATTACCCCACGGTTTTTTAGCGCATTTGCTAAACGTTCTTCTGGAATTAAATGATCATCAACTGGGCTCGTAGCTGTCTTATTCACAGGTGTTTCAGCATATGCAGACTGGCCACCCGCTCCGAATGAAAGACCTAATACAGCTGTCAAAGCGATTGATGACAAAACTTTGAATGGTTTCTTGTTCATCCCTTATTTCCTCCCCTAATAAAAAATATGTATTACAAATTGAATTTTATTAAAAATTCAATATTTTTTCAATATTTAGTCATATTATGTAATGTTTTTAATATATTTGTAAAAATTCCATAGTTAGCATACGAATATATCACAATTCAACAATGTTTTCTGAAAATATTGAAAATATTTGTCAGAAACTTTATAATCGCCATAGAGGGAATTTAATGGGGATTTTATCTTTGTTTTATCTACAAAATATTTGATAATTCACTATATAAAACACAAAATGCAATTGCATTATCATATATTCTGTAGCAGCAGTTATGACCGATAATTAGGGAGGAATTACATTTGTACAAAGATAAGACTGACGCACTGGACCAAGAATGGATTGATTTAATACTTGAAGCTCTAGACGCTGGTATCGCCCTGCAAGATATCGAACATTTTTTCCAACGTATGAAGCCATCCAGTCAGGCTCAATAGGTTTGTTCTTTTTAACGAAGTTTATGTTATAATAATGACATCATAAGACGACGACATATTGATAGAAAGGTGCGCAAATATGATTGGAGAACGTATAAAACGCCTGCGCTTACAAAAAGGTATTTCATTAACTGAACTTGCCGAAAAAGCCGGTGTTGCTAAATCTTACATTAGTTCTATAGAACGAAATTTACAAAAAAACCCTTCCATTCAGTTTCTTGAAAAAATCGCAGCAGTTCTACAAATTCCAGTTGATACTTTACTTCATGATGAAACAGCAAAGGAAAATCACTTAGACTCCGAATGGACACAACTCGTTAAAGATGCAATGAGCTCCGGCGTCTCCAAAGAACAATTTCGTGAGTTTCTTGAATTTACAAAATGGAAGCAAGATCAAAAATAATAAATAGAAAGAAGTGCTGGTTGTAAGCACTTCTTTTTTTTACAAAAAAAAGCGGGGAATCCCGCTTTTTTATTATCTTTCAGTGCCTTCTTCTTGGTTAGCATTGAATGTCCATTCTAAATTCAATGAATCACCTTGGAAAATATTTTGCTCTTGTCCATTATCTACGAATTCAAACTGTACCCATAAATAGTCTTCTGTTTCTGGTAATAAACCACCATTCTCAGCCCATTCAGGAGCAAAGATATCTTTAGCTAAAACATCTGGATCCACATTTTGTAAATCTGCTAAAGTTGTTTCGTATACAGACTCACTTTGTTTATCCCAGTTCCAAAGGAATTTCACTTTAACGTGCTTACCAAAGTCTTCACCATTATTATCATTTTTTGCATCTTTCACAGTGTACTTTGTTGCTAATTTAACATCTTTAATTGTTAACGAACCACTGTTCTTTAATAAGAATTCTTTCTTAATAGAATCCCCTGGTTTTAAATTATCAATATTTACAAGCGTTTTAGGGTCTAATGTAAGATCTAACGTCCCAGCTGCAAATGTATTATTTGATACTTCTTTATCGCTAAAGTATGCAAACGTTCCTCCACCAATTAAAGATAACCCCAGTGCTGCTGATGCAACTCCCATACCTAATTTCTTTTTCAGACTCACAATCAATTCCCCCTAGCTGTTTTTTATATTTTTACCCCTTATTTTTCAATAAGGACCATAAAGAAAACTATATTAGCTTAGCTAATGTTCGTTCTCTTTTAAAAACCTTAAGTTCATTATAACGAACAACACTCTATAAATACAACTAATATTTATTAGTATTTTCAATTATTTTTATTTCTCAATATTATTTTGTTTTTTCTGAATTTATTTGTTTATATTTTAAGAAACGGAATGAGTGCGAGGTCAAATACTCCCTCACACTCATTTACATCATTTTTTCCATAACAGGAGTCCGTTTGTTCTGATGATTACTCATTATGATCAGTAGCCTTTTCATGAGTTCCTTGCTCAGGCTTTTTAGCTGTCTCTACTTGTTTCTGTTCTTCTACTTCCTTCTTCTCTTCTACCTTCTTCTGTTCTTCTGCTTTTTTCTCTTCTTCTACTTTCTTCTCTTCTACCTTCTTCTGTTCTTCTGCTTTTTTCTCTTCTTC